>JAVVEP010000014.1:0-84217 GCA_032250735.1 Gammaproteobacteria bacterium | reverse complement strand
CTTGCTGTCTTGCTGTCTTGCTGTCTTGCTGTCTTGCTGTCTTGCTGTCTTGCTGTCTTGCTGAGAGTTCCTACTAATAGTTCTTGCCGATCGGTTTATTAACGCGCCTGCAAGCATCGTTAGTGGATGGATGGAGCGCATTCACAGGGGTGAATGCGGTCTGGTAGCTCCCGATTTAATGTCGCCGACAATCGCCGTGTCGATGGCTTATCGAAACCATGAGAGAGGGCTAACAATAGCGAGGGATTGTTAGGCTGAAGCCGCTATGTATCGCGGCTCTGCCCTCACTATTGTGTCCTGCATTTCGATGTTCTCCATCCACCCCGCTGAATGCGCCCGATCAATCCCATTGCCGATCACTGACTCTATGGCAGCCTGATTCGGCGCAGTTCTTGTTTTGCGCCACGGTGCCGGCCCTTCCACCGTTGTGATCCGATTTGGGTTCGAAATCCCTCTCATGGCAGGCGGCGCAGAAGGGCGCGTAGGTTTGTGAGGGGTAGCGAATGTTCTCATCATTGTCGGTATGACAGGAGCGACAGGTCAGCCCCAGGCGTGAGTTGTGGTCGCCCGGGTAGTCACCGTTGCGCAGATGCGTGTAGTTATTCGCCGGCGCCCAGCCGTTGGTGGAGTGACAGACGTTACAGTCCTCGGCGGTGACGAAGTGGTTGCCTGGCTGTCCGTTGGCGGTATTGCCGTCGTGACAGGAGGCGCAGTTGCCGGTGATGCCCTGGTGGTCGAACACGCCGCCCACGAAGGTCGCGGTGGTATGGCAGTTGGAGCAGTCCAGGCTGGTGTCGACGTGGTCCACCGTCTTGCCGGTGGCGATGGTGCCGTCGTGACAGTCGGCGCAATTGTCGACGATGCCGGTGTGATCGAAGGTGGCGGGAATGAAGCCGGTGGTGTTGTGGCACACCCCGCAGTCCTGGTTGGTGACGACGTGGGTAGTCGTTTTGCCGGTGGCCAGGTTGCCGTCATGACACTCGCCACAGTTATCCACGATGCCGGTGTGATCGAAGGTAGCCGGGATAAAACCGGTGGTCTGGTGACACTGGTTGCACTCACTGTTGGTGGGCACATGGTTGGCGATCTTGCCGGTGGCCGTGGTGCCGTTGTGACAGTCGCTACAGGCGCCCACGACGCCGCTGTGGTCATAGGTGGCGCCGGCAAAGGCCGTGGTGTTGTGGCACACGGAGCAGTCCTGGGTGCGACCCTGGCCATCGAGAATCGAGATGTGATCCACCGTCAGACCCGTGGCACTGGTGCCGTCGTGGCAGGAGGCGCAGTTATCGACGATGCCGTCGTGATTGAACACCGCCGTGGTAAAGGTGCCGGGGACGTGACAGACGTTGCAGTCCTCGGTGGTGGGAAGGTGGCCGGCGTTCTTGCCCGTCGCCGAGACACCATGGCAGTTGTCGCATCGTTGGTTCAATACTTCAGGGCTGGTGTGATCGACATACGCATCGTGGAAATCGGTGGTGTTATGACACGCGCCACAATCCTCGGTCGTTAGTGGGTGGGGGGCTGGCGCATCGGCCTTGCCACGGGCCCCCATCGTTACAAAGCTACCATCGTGACAGGAGCTGCAGTTCGCCGTGATGCCGGTGTGGGCAAAAGTCGTGGCACCGGTGAACACATCGGTGGTATGGCACAGATAGCAGTCCTGCCCGGTCGGCACATGGGGGTCGGCCTTGGCGGGTGCGGAGGGGAAGTTGCCGTTGTGGCAACCTTCGCAGCCGCGGGTGATGCCGTCGTGAGTAAACGTGGAGGTGATAAATCCACCCGTGGTGGTGTCGGCGTGACACACACTGCAATCCTCCACGGTGGGGATGTGGTCGACTGTCTTGCCGGTGCTGATCACGCCGTCATGACAGGACACGCAATTCCCGGTTACTCCCGCGTGGTCATAGCTTGCGCCTACGAAGCTGTCCGTGCTGAGGTGACAGACCGAGCAATCGTCGGTGGTCGGCAGGTGATTCGCATCCTTGCCGGTGCTGATCACGCCGTCATGGCAGCTGGCGCAGCCGTTGACGATGCCGGTGTGATCAAAGATGGCGTCGGCAAAGGCCGTGGTGTTGTGGCAGAGGATGCAATCCTGATCGGTGGGCAGGTGATCGATGAGCTTGCCGATGCTGTTCACATTATTGTGGCAGGAGTCACAGCGAGTCACGACAGCGGCATGATCAAAGGTGCCGCTGGTGAAGGTGCCCGGGGTATGGCACGCCGCGCAATCATCTCCGTTGGTGGGGATGTGATTGAGGGACAGGCCGACGGCGGTGATGCCGTGACAGGAGTCGCAGCGGTTGCCCACCACATCCGGCCCGGAATGATCAACGAACGCGCCGGTGAAGCTGACGGTGTTATGACACATCGCGCAATCGGTAGTGGTAGCAAGATGTCCCGGTGCCGGTGCCGCGTCTTTACCCGTTGCATTGGTGCCGTTATGGCAGGACTCACAGGCCTGCGTCACCGAGTCGATGACGGCGTGATTGAATGTACCGCCGAGATCGAAGCTGAGCGTGTTATGGCAGATGACACAATCGACGGTGGTCACGGCATGGGTCGGCACGGCATCGTCTTTACCGGTGTTCATGCTGCTGCCATCAATGTGGCAACTGTCACAGCGCACATCCGGCGCGAGAGTGCTGTGGTCGAAGATGGCCGGTAAAAAGCCGTTCACGGTGTGACAGTAGGAACACTCCTTGTCGGTCGCGATGTGGTCGGCATCCTTGCCCGTGGCGATAGTGCCGTAGTGACAGGTGCTACAGACCCTGGTAATACCGGTATGGTCAAAGCTGCCGTCCGGCTCCAGTTCCAGGAAGGCGGTGGTGGTATGGCAGTCATCGCACTCGGCGTCCGTTGGGGTGTGCCAGATCGACTTGCCGGTGGCAATAGTGCCGTTATGGCATTCGCTACAGCTGCCGAACACCTCCTGATGGTCGACAAAGGGCACGATGGCAAAACCGTTACGCAGCGTGGAGTGACAGGCCTGGCACACATTGCCGGTGGCGATGTGGTCCGCCGCTTTGTCGGCAATCGGGCTGGTCTGGCTATTTACGTCGTTATGGCAGCCCACACAGTTGAGTGACAGGCCGCCGTGGTAAGGCCCGCTCACGCGACCGGCCTCGACAATCGCGATGACCCGCTGACTGGAAATGCCGCTGGCAGTGACCACCAGTTGCACCCGGTAGGTGCCGGTGACGTCGGGTGTAAAGCTGGGGTTGGCGGTGGTGGCGCCCTGCAGCTGCGCCGTGCTGCCGGCGGGGCTGGCGGTGAAGGACCAGGCGAAGCTCAGCGGATCGGCGGATGAGGTGCTGGAGCGGCTGCCATCCAGGGTGACCGGTTGGCCCGCGCCGATCTCAATAACTTTACCTGCATCCGCGATCACCACGGCAGTGGCATTGACAGGGGTTCTGGGTACGGAGGGGATGACCGGTGTGGGAGTGGGTGCGGGTGTCACCTCGGGCAAGGGTGTTGTGGTGCCGTCATCCGTGCCGGATGAACAGCTCGTGGTTGTAGCGAAAACAACCAGCAGTAATATCAATAAGCAGTTATACAACCGCTGGCTGTTTGGCGCTCTGCACCTTCCGTGAATAATCATTGCGTACACCCCCTAACTTTAACCTGGATCCGCGGTTAAGCCACGGATTCAGGTTTAATAGCCTCAAGACTAGGCCTGCAATTTTTGGATGTCTAGAACTAAATCATCAATAGTAAGAACTAAATCACAAATATATAAATACCACTACAATTAAGGGGTAAATGCATATCCGTTGCGCCTATATCAGTGTGATTTGTATAACGAAAAGTATGACGAAAAGTATCCCGAAAACGGAAAATATTGTGAGGGCTGTTGACACGCAAAACCTTGCGGCAGCACACAGTTCGGTACATTTTCTTGCCGACGCGTTTGCACTTTTGTCTCGTCGCAACACTGTCGTCGCAACATAATGGATGACCGGGCAGATACCTGCTGACAGGGACGTTGTCATGGATTGGCCTGGCAGGTGCTGCCGATATTCGTCACATTTTTCAGTGATAGCCGAAGGTAATCATGGCATTGCACACAGGATGCGGGTCTGGGTGGAAAATATGAAAGTATATTCAGAATCCATTTTTCGATGGCCGCCCAGACTGCTGTGGGCGGTGATGGCCTGTGCCGCACTCGGCGGTTGTGCCGGCTCGCCCAGTCAGCCCGTGCAGGGCCAGCCGGCCTGGGGGTCGCAGGCGACCCTGTTCCCGTCCTGGCAACGCATCGGCCGCGCCGCGGCAACGGCCGCGCGTGATCCGCAGACCTGGGCCCCGGCCGCCGGTGCGATTGTGTTCAGTGCCACCGACTGGGACAAAACGGTCAGTGACTGGGCTCAGGATCATCACCCTGTCTTCGGTAGTCAGGACGCCGCGTTGGAGGCCAGTGACGATCTGCGTGACGGCGCCAAATACGGGGCCATCGCCACCGCGTTGTTGACGCCCAATGGCCCTGATGCCACCACGGCCGTGACCGGCAAGCTCAAGGGTATGGGATTGCAGTTGGGTGCCTACTTTGCCACCGAGAGTGTGACCACGGTGTTCAAGCGCAGCGTGGAACGTCGTCGCCCTAATGGGGCCAATAACCGCAGTTTCCCTTCGGGCCACACCTCGGCGGCATTTGCGGCAGGCACGCTGGCGCGCCGCAATGTGGCGGTGTCCGGATTCGGCCCCATGACGACGCGCGTACTGGATGTGGGCTTTGTGTCACTGGGCGTGGGTACCAGCTGGGCGCGCGTGGAGGCGGGGATGCACTATCCCTCCGATGTGTTGGCCGGCGCCGCCCTGGGGCATTTTATTGCGGCCGTCGTCAATGACGCCTTTGTGGAGGGTCAGGGCCCGTTGCCACAGATGTCGTTGCAGGCATGGCGGGGCGGGATGGAGGTGGGGCTGGAGTGGGCCTTTTAGTGGAATAAGGTGTGCGGTTGCGGATCGGCCGGTTTGTTGGTGGGTCACCATCCGCGGTGGCAGGCGCGTCCTTCTTAATCTACGCGCCCCTCCTGTCCAACAGTTGGCGTATGCGTACCAGCAGTGTCCGCCCGGCATAGGGTTTGTAGAGCATGTTACGCAGTAGTGATTCGTCTTTGACGCTGTCCTGGCGATCGCCTGAGAAGCCGCTGACCATCTGTATCTTCAGCTCGGGAAACTCTTGCTGGGCCCGGGCGGCTAGCTGATAGCCGTCCATGTTGGGCATGATGACATCGCTGATCAATAGATCGATGTGTGTCTGTTTCAGCACCGCTAACGCCTGGATGCCATCGCAGGCCGTCAATACACGGTAACCCTGTTCGCTGAGGATCTGTGCGGTAATCCGCTGCAATTCGGGTTCGTCATCCACCACCAGAATGGTTTCGGTGCCGCGCAGGTCCAGATCTCTGCTGCTCGCCGCTGCCTGGGACGGGCTGGCCTGTTGTTGGCTTTGCGGAAAGTAAAAGGTAAAGCGTGTGCCGTGCCCCGGTTCCGATGAGACCTTGATCGTGCCGAGGCTGCGTTCGACAAATCCGTACACCTGGCTCAGCCCCAGACCGGTGCCTTTGGTCCCCTTGGTGGTGTAGAAGGGGTCGAATATTTTTGCCTGCGTGGCCTTATCCATGCCGCAACCGGTATCGGTGAGGCTGAGCGATACATATCGTCCCGGGAAAATCCCCAGCGACTCGGCCTCTTCCGAATCACATTGCAGGTTTCGGGTCTGGATGGTCAGTTTTCCACCCTTACCCATGGCGTGCATGGCGTTGATGCTGAGATTGATGATGGCGTCTTCGAGCTCGCCGCTGTCCAGCGCCACCGGCCATAAACCCTGCTCCAGGTCGTATTTAAGCTGGATGCGAATAGTGAGGATTTTCTCCAGCATCAGTTGATGGTTGCGCAACAGGGTGTTGATATCCAGCACCGTGGTGTCGGCGTTTTTCTGCCGTGAAAAGTCCAGTAATTTGTTGGTGAGGGATGCACCACGCTGGGCGGCGTGGCGTATATGTTTGATGTACTCTTCCACCGTTGGCTTCTTGTCGGCAACGGTCTCCAGCAGATCCGTGTAGCCCAGAATAATGCCCAGCATGTTGTTGTAGTCGTGCGCAATGCCGCCGGTGAGTGTGCCCAGGGCGTCCATTTTTTGATGGCGCTGGAGTTGTTCGTCATGCTGTTTCATGCGACTCAAATCGGCGCAGGTGGCAATGAGGCGCTGTTTACAGTTAGTGTCTGCGTTGAATCCCGGTAACTCCGCTACCGAGAGATTGAGGGGAAAGCGGTTTTCATTCTTACGTTTGCCTTCTACCTCCCGGCCTATGCCCAGCACGTGTTGTATGCCGGATTGCAGATAGCATTGCAGAAAATCATCGTGCCGGCTTGTGCAGATGGTGGGAATCAACTGGCGGATATCCCAGCCAGTCACCTCTTCCGCGGTGTAGCCAAACATGGTTTCGGCGGCGTGATTAAAACTGAGTATCGTTCCGTTCGCCTCAATGATGACAACGCCGTAGGCGATAGTGTTCAGCGCGCTGGCGAGATAGGCCTCGTGCTCATCAACTGACTGCGCGATCGTCGCATCAGTATCGGTGGAGACAGGCGCAAGCGCCTTGCTATCATCCCTGGCAGGTGTGTGGATTTTTTTCGACACTATCTTATGACCGGAGGATGTACGGTATGCGGTTTATTCGATCCCTGCCCTGACTCACATGCGGTGATACGGTTGGTTGATCCATCGTCTGTTCTGCCGTCAGCCGGTCAGCAGTTTGATGATCTCGGCAATCTCGTCGCGCGCCTCTTCGAGGGTGGCGATACTGTCCTCCGGGCTGATGCCGAGCTTTTTGAAGGCGGGCACGGTGGTCCAGTCGACGCGGGTTACGTGGTGGCTTTTTCCGGCGTAACTCAATAGATTGGCGATGGTGACCACGTCGGCGATATCCACTTGCGCACTGTCCCGGGTGAGGTTTTCGTGTTCGGCGACGGCGGTGATCAGCTCAGGGGCAAAGTGCCAGGTTTGCACGATCACCTTGCCGAGCACGGTGTGCAGTTTGCTATCGAGGATATCCAGTGCCGCGGCGTCGTTGGCCAGCTCGGGGTCGTTTTCCGCCTTGGTGATCAGCGGGAGTTTGCCGATGTCGTGAATCAGGCCGGCGAGCATGGCGTCGTCGGGCTTGAGCTGGGTGAAGCGGTTGGCGAGGACGTGGCTGATGGCGGCCACATGAGCGCTGTGATTCCATAATGTGGCGATGCGTTTCTTGAGTGCATCGTGTTTGCTGTGGAACAGCTGGTTCACCATGAAGGAGGTGACGATATTTCGCACCACGCTGATGCCCATGCGGGTGATGGCGGCCTGGACGTTTTCGACCGGCGAGGCCGCCCGCACCAGGGGGCTGTTGGCCACCTGTATCATGCGCGCCGAGAGCGCGGCATCGGTGCTGATGACCTTGGCGATGGTTTTGGCGGTGGCATTGGGGCTGTCGATGACATCATTAATTTTCAACGCGACCTGGGGCAGGGTGGGCAGCCTCAGTCGATTGGCCCGCAGATCGGCCAGTATATCTGCAATCAATTGCTCCGCGCTCATCTTTTAGCCTTTCCTGTGACGATGCCCCCTGCGTCTCAGGATGGGGAGATCGTGGTTATTGTTTTTCCTCCAACATATACGGCAGCTCGAGCAATTTCAGTAGGGGGCCGTCGACATTTTTTAGCCGCAATTGTCGCTGCTCGGCGCTGCTGATTTCGATGACCGCCAGCAAATCCGTGCCGCCATCGGGGTTGCTCTGGGCGCGAACCACCTTGCCCACCCCCTGGCCGGAGTCCGAGCCTTCGGCAAACAGGGTCTCGCCGGGGGCGATCGTGGCCTCATCATCCGTGTGGGCGAGGTACATGCGGCGTTTCAGTTTGCCTAGATAGTGCATGCGGGCGACGATCTCCTGCCCGGGATAACAGCCCTTCTTGAAACTCAGCGCGTTGATGCCTTGCAGGTTGATCATCTGCGGCACGAAGGCCTCCTGGGTCTCGCTGACGATCTCGGGTATGGCGGCGTGAATGTCCTGTAGCGTCCAGCTCCTCTCGCCGACGGGCATTGCCCCGGCGGACAGTTGCGTCCACAGCGCGCTGAGCGCCGGAAACTCGCCGACGATCTCATAGCGGGTGCCGGCCTGAACACAGATGATCGTGAGCCCATCGCTCTGGGTCACCGCATCGGTGGCGGCGGGCACGGTCGCGACACGGCTGGCCAGCCGCCGGGCCGCCTGCGGGCCGGCAAAACCGATGCGCAGCAATGTGTCGCTGGCATCCTCCAGGGTGACCTTGCTCATCATCACAAACATGCGCAGCCGCTTGAGGGTGGGTTCAAGAATTTCCCGGGGTAACCGCAAGTAATAACAATCATCACGCTGGAACAGACGGAAAAAGGCCAGGATGCGCCCCTTGGGCGTGCAATAGGCGTTGAGTTGGCTTTGTAACGGTGAGACTTTCCGGACATCATTGCAGAACTGGTTTTGCAGAAAACCGCTGGCATCGGCGCCATGGGCGCTGAGCAGGGCATAGTGGGAAAGGTCGCACAGGATGTGCGTGTCGCCCTCACCCAGGGCGGCCAGGGCTGCACGTTTTTCAGCGCACGCATTGTCCGGGGTATCGCCAAAATGTGTTACGTGTGCGTCATCCCAATGGGCGCCCTGGGCAGTGAGAAAGGCTTTCCAGTCTGCGTGAGTCATAATTTTTCATCGACCTTGAGTGAAGTATGCGGAGTAAAAACAATCTGTTAATGATAGCCAATATTGATTAAGGTAGTAATATCGAATGGTGGATAGTGTTAACGGCTAGCTGCCTGTGCGGGGCCTGGCGAATGCCGTTTTAACGTGGTGTATGAGTGGTGAGTTGAGTGGTGAGTAATGAGTGCCCTGGATAACAGACCGATTTACCTGAATCTGTTGAAAATACGTCAGCCCGTTACCGCGGTATTGTCGATTTTCCACCGCCTGTCCGGTATCGCCATGGTGCTCCTGTTGCCTGGCCTCGTCTATCTATTGAATTTATCGCTGCGTGACCAGGCCGGTTTTGACCAGGTGGCGGGTCTGCTCAACAGTATCCCTGCAAAATTAGTGGCTGTTGGCCTGTGCTGGATCTTCGCGCACCATCTGCTGGCCGGACTGCGGTTTTTGATTCTGGACTTTGACATCGGCGTGGAACGGGCGGTGGCCCGCCAGACGGCCTGGCTGGTGCATATGGCGGCGGCGCTGATCGCCGCGTTCAGTGCAGGGCTGCTATTTTGAGTTGGCGCGCTTCTTCCGGTTTGCGCTCCTGGCTGACCCAGCGACTGACGGCGTTGTATATCGTTTTTTTCCTGGTCGTGTTTGCCGTGCTCTGGGGTGGCGAGCCGATCAACTTCGAGGCCTGGCGGCGGTGGGTGTCACACCCGGCGGCCAATATTGCCTTGCTGTTATTCATTCTCTCGCTACTGATGCACGGCTGGATCGGCGGCCGTGATGTGGTGATGGATTACGTGAAATCGGTCGGGCTGCGGTACGTGCTATTAATCGGCTTCGCCTTGAGTTTGATGATCCTCGGGCTGTGGACCTTGCGCATTTTATTGGCCGTGGGGAACAGTTAGTGGGCGCTATGAGAGGGGAACAGGCAGCATGAATATCGAACGGCGCAAGTTTGATACCCTGGTGATCGGTGCGGGGGGGGGTGGCCTGCGTGCGGCGCTGCAGATGGCCGAGGCCGAGAGTAAGGTGGCGGTGGTGTCGAAGGTGTTTCCCACCCGCTCGCACACCGTGGCGGCCCAAGGCGGCATGAATGCCGCGCTGGGCAATGTGATGCCGGACAACTGGCATTGGCATATGTACGACACGGTGAAGGGCAGTGATTATCTCGGTGATCAGGATGCCATCGAATACATGTGTCGCGCCGCCTCGCATCTGGTGATTGAGCTGGAACACGCCGGCGTACCATTTTCCCGTCTGGCCAATGGCAAAATCTATCAGCGGCCGTTTGGTGGCCAGAGCCAGAATTTTGGTGGTGAACAGGCGGCGCGCACCTGTGCCGCCGCAGACCGTACCGGGCACGCGATTCTGCACAGCCTGTATCAGCAGAACATCCGCGCGAAAACCCATTTCTTCGATGAATATTTTGCCATCGACCTGCTCAAGGACGAGGCCGGTTATATCCTCGGCGCCATGGTGCTGTGCATCGAAACCGGTGAGCCGCTGATCATCGAGGCAAAGACCACCCTGCTGGCGACCGGCGGGGTGGGCCAGCTGTTTCGCAACAATACCAATGCGCGCATCAATACCGGTGATGGCATTGCCATGGCGTTACGCGCGGGTATCCCGGTGCAGGACATGGAGTTTTTTCAGTTTCATCCCACCGGCATCGCCGGCAAGGGCATGTTGATCACCGAAGGCGTGCGTGGCGAGGGCGGTTATCTGGTGAACAACACCGGTGAGCGTTTTATGGAACGCTACGCGCCCCATGCCAAAGACCTGGCCAGCCGTGATGTGGTGAGTCGCGCCATCGCCATTGAGGTGCGGGAAGGACGCGGCTGTGGGCCTCGTGCCGACCACGTGCTGCTCAAGCTGGACCATCTCGGTGAAGAGGTTATCAAAAAACGCCTGCCGGGCATTCGGGATATGGCGATGACTTTCGCGCACGTGGACCCCATTGATTCGGCGATACCGGTTTTCCCTACCGCCCATTACACCATGGGCGGTATTCCCACTAACCGTTATGGGCAGGTGGTGGTGCCGATGGCGCAGAGCGCCGAGGAGCCCATTCCCGGACTCTATGCGGTGGGTGAGTGCGCCTGTGTCTCGGTGCATGGCGCCAATCGCCTGGGCGGTAATTCACTGCTGGATATCGTGGTATTTGGCCGCGCGGCCGGGAATCATATCATCGACTACCTCAAGGAAAACCGTTATCACCGACCGCTGGATGAGACCAGTGTCGACAAGGCCATCAGCCGTATTGCCCGCTGGGCACAGGAAGGTGAGGGTGAGTCCGTCGACAAGCTGCGCGGTGAACTGCAGGCAGAGATGGAAAAGTATTGCGGTGTGTTCCGCACCGAGGAGGTGCTCGTCGAGGGTGTGGAAAAAATCAGGGCGCTGGTGGCGCGGGTAGAGGATGCGCGGCTGCGGGACCAGAGCAAGGTGTTTAACACCGCCCGCATCGAGGCGCTGGAGCTGGAAAATCTCATGGCGCTGGGCCTTGCCACCATAGAGTGCGCACTGGCGCGCCAGGAAAGTCGCGGCGCGCATTCGCGGGTGGACTACCCGGAGCGGGATGACGAGCGCTGGATGAAACACAGCCTGTATCACAGCGACGGCCATATTGACTATAAGCCGGTGCGCACCAAACCGATGACGGTCGATTCCTTCCCACCCAAGCCGCGCGTGTACTGAATACGTCGTATTGGGTAGTGGAGAATTTTATGGGGTTTTTTATCGTGTTTTGTAGAGCAAAAAGCTACAGCAAAGAGCTATAGGAAAGGGGAATAGGAAAAGGCTATGCGATTTCTGATCCACCGTTACAACCCTGAGGTCGACAAAAAACCGCGTATGCAGGAATACACGGTGGAAGGTTTTGAGTCCGGCGCGATGTTGCTGGATGCGCTGTTTCGCATCAAGGAAGTGGATGACAGTTTGAGTTTCCGCCGTTCCTGCGGCGAGGGGGTGTGTGGGTCGGATGCGATGAATATTAACGGTCGCAACGGACTGGCCTGCATCACGCCACTGAAGTCGCTGAAGGAACCCGTTGAGGTGCGGCCGGTGCCCGGCCTGCCGGTGATTCGTGACCTGGTGGTGGACATGCGGCAGTTCTATCACCAGTACCGCGCCGTCAAGCCGTGGCTGACGGTGCATGATCCCGAACCGGAAACGGAGTATCTACAAACGCCGGAGCAGCGCGATCGGCTGGACGGGCTGTACGAGTGCATCTTGTGCGGCGCCTGCTCGACCTCGTGCCCCTCGTTCTGGTGGAATCCGGACAAATTCCGCGGCCCGGCCGCCCTGTTGCAGGCCTGGCGTTTTCTGGCCGACAACCGGGATCAGGCCACGGCCGAGCGCCTGGAAGAACTTGAAGGCCCTTATCGCCTGTTCCGTTGTCATGGCATTATGAATTGCGTAGATGTCTGTCCCAAGGGATTGAATCCGACCAAGGCCATCGGCAATATCAAAAAAATGATGCTCAAGCATTTAATCTGATCACCGCGACCGTCATGCCGGCATCTCACCACACGACACCTTCCGAGCGGCTGCGGCAGGAAAGAAATCGCATCCACTGGCAATGCCGGCGGGGCATGCTGGAACTGGATGATCTGTTGCAGGGCTTTCTGCATCAGGCCTTCGATGGACTGGACAGCCGCGAGCGTAGCCAGTTTGAGAATCTGCTAAAGTGTCATGACAATCTGCTACTCGAATATCTGATGGGGCGCACCGTGCCAGCAGATCCGGACACTGCTCATGTCGTCAACAAAATCCGCGCCGCCGCTCAGGCTCAGCCCTAAACCCTCCCGCATCCTCATTGCATTGCTAACCGTGGGGCATCTTGGCGCTATCGCCATACTGTTGCCGCTGGATATTCACCTCATCATCAAACTGGGCATTGCGATCGTACTTGCCGTTAGCCTGGTCATTGCGGTGCGTAAACAACCGGGCAGAACCGGCGAGGGCGGTGTGCAGACGCTGATTTGGCAGGCCGATGGTGACTGGCTGCTGGAGACGGCCGACGGCGAAACCCTGGATGCGCGCCTGCATGAATCGACCTACGTGCATCCCTGGCTGGTAGTGCTGAATTTTCGGCTCACAGACCGACCGGGCCTGTTGTCGTTTACGCTGGCCCCGGATGCATTGGACAAGGAGACCTTCAGGGCGCTGCGTGTGCGCCTGAAAGTCGAGGGCGATTCGCAGCAGTAGAGACAGCAACAGGGCCTGCAACAGCGGGCCGGCTGTTGAGCCAGGCCGACACACGAACCGGCAATTGCCGCGTTATGGCCGATGCCCGGCTACCACTCTGGCCAATGGGGTCTATCATTACCAAAGAGAGTAAGAGAGATTCTATAAATAGAGGAGGGGTTATGCACCCAGTGCTTGCGGTTGAGTTCATTGCCAGGGCCGGTGACGCAGAATTCAAAGAGGAAAGTATCACCTTTCACGATCCTGAGGCGTTCTTCGAGTTCATTGCCCCGGGCGGTGGGTGTGAAAGAATTCCTGATGAGGTCGGCGAGATCCGGGTCATATTTCTCCCCGCGGAACACCCCAATGTGCAGAATCCGGTCGCCGATGTGAACGCGATGCTCCAGCTGCATCGGGTGATATTCACCGGTCCGCTCGCGGAAATCCTGCAAACCGGTGAACAGATTCTGGATCGCGTCGGGCGGGGCGAGCTGTCGCCCTCATTTCTTGCGGTGAGCGGCATCCTTATTCATGCACCTTGTTAGTAGTAATCTGCATTTGGCTACTGCCAGTTAGAATGCCGGTCAGAGAATTGAATAGAATGTCGACGTGTGTGTCGGCAATGGACGAGTAATATGTGGCAACGTTTTTCCCCGATCCCACTGTTCCTGTTTTTGTTTGTGCTGGCTTTTTTGCTGGCGTTTATTCAGCTGGGTATCCTGAGTATCGTATTTGATAAGTTGGGTCTGTCCATGTCGGGCGCCTATCTGTTACTGCTCTGCTCCCTGTTCGGCAGCGCCATCAATATACCGCTGGTGACGATCCATTCCGAAGCGCCCCAGCGGGAAATGCCGCTGAGCGTATGGCAACTGCTGCGCATGAATCATCTTGTGTTTGAGAACAAGACCGTGATCGCGGTTAACGTGGGCGGTGGCATTATCCCGTTCGGATTCAGCCTCTATCTTCTCGCCAATACGGACGTCAGTTTCCTGCATGCCTTGCTGGGGATCGGTCTGGTCGCCGTTGTCAGTTATATCGCCAGCCGGCCCATTCATGGGCTGGGGATTGGCATGCCGATACTCATTGCACCGATCAGCGCGGCCCTGGCCGCCCTGCTGATAGACCCGGCGCACAGCGCTCCGTTGGCCTATATTGCCGGGACGCTGGGGGTGATTATCGGCGCCGATCTCCTGCGCCTCAGGGACATACGCCATATGGGAACCCCTATTGCCTCGATCGGCGGCGCGGGTACCTTCGATGGCATCTTTATTACCGGCATTGTGGCGGTGCTGCTGGCCTGATCTGACGCTGCATCATTTATCCGATGCATCCTTCGCCAGGCTGGAATATAGTTTCACATCAACAAAAATAATCATGGACGGAATAATGAAAGCACTTGATCCAGCATCACTGTACACCGCTTGTGATTTCGCCGCGCTCGAATTTGAGACCAGCGACGATCTGGAGGCATTGGAGGAAATCGCCGGGCAGGACCGCGCGCTGGAGGCGCTGCGCTTTGGTGTCGGGGTTCGTCACGAAGGCTATAACCTGTTTGTGATGGGCCCTTCCGGTATGGGGAAATCCTCTGCCACCCGTCAATACCTTGAGCAGCAGGCGAGCGGCAAAACCCCGCCCGATGACTGGTGCTACGTCAATAATTTTGAACACCCCCAGAAGCCGAAACTGCTCAGGCTCCCCGCCGGTACGGGCAAGGCGCTGCGCAAGGATATCCATGACCTGATCGAGGATCTGCTGAGCGTCATGCCCTCGACCTTCGAGTCGGATCAATACCGCATTCGTAATGAAGAGATTGAATCGGACGTTGACGAACGACGTGAACAGGCCCTGCAGGCACTGACAGATGAGGCGGAGGCGCATGCGGTGCGACTGGTGAGAACGCCGCGAGGTTTTTCGTTTCAGCCGATGAAGGACGGCGAGGTGATTACGCCGGACGACTACATGAAGTTGGCAGATGATGAGCGTAAGAAGATCGAGGAGATCGTCTCGGTTCTGCAGGAAAAGCTGGAACACATTATCCGTCAGTTCCATCAATGGAAGCGGGACTCCAGGCAAAAAATTCGTGAGCTGAATCGTGAAGTGGCGAAATCCGTGGTGGCAATGATCATTGATGAACTGAAAATAAAATACCAGGAATTTCCTGCGGTCTGCCAGCATCTCGATGCCTTTGAGAAAGATGTCATCGAACACACCTATGATTTTCTCAATGTGGATGCAACCGCGCTCGGGGAGGGCAGTGAAGCCGTCGATGTGGAAGCCTTTGGTCGTTATGAGATTAATATTCTGGTGGATAATAGCGAGCAAAAGGGATTGCCGGTGATCTACGAGGATAACCCAACCCTCGATAGACTGTTGGGGCGGGTTGAGCATATCGCCCAGATGGGCACCCTGATTACCGATTTCCGGCTGATCAAGGCCGGTGCCCTGCATTGCGCCAATGGCGGCTTTCTGATTCTGGATGTTGTGAAATTGCTGACCCAGCCTTATGCCTGGGCGGGTTTAAAACGGGCGCTTTCGACGCATGAAATAAAGATCCAGTCCCTGGGGCAGATGTTGAGCATCATCAGCACGGTGTCCATTGAGCCTGAGTCTATCCCGCTGGACATCAAGGTGGTGCTGCTGGGAGAACGGCAGCTGTTCTATCTGTTGCTGGAATATGATCCGGAATTTTCCGGCCTGTTCAAGGTCGCGGCCGATTTTGAAAGCAGCATGCCCCGCTCGATTGAAAATCAGGCTGTCTATGCCCGCATGATCGCCACCATTGTGCACCGCAAAAGACTGCGGCCTTTTGAGCGTGCGGCAATGGCAAGGATTATTGAACACAGTGCGCGCCTGGTCAGCGACGCGGAAAGGCTCTCCAGTCACTTGTTGAGTGTCAGCAACCTCATGTGCGAGGCCGACCATCTGGCGAACGAGGTTGAGGACCCGCATGTCACGCAGCAGCATGTACAGCAGGCGATCAATGGCCAGATTCGCCGTGCGGACCGCTTGCGCGACAGGATCTACGAGGAGATAAAGCGCGGCACCTTTCTGATCGATACCGATGGCGAGAAGGTCGGGCAGGTGAACGGCCTGTCGGTTGCCGACCTGGGCAATTTCAGTTTCTCGCAACCGTTTCGTATTACCGCCACGGCGCGCTTGGGGCACGGCGAGGTGGTTGATATCGAGCGCGAGGTGGAACTGGGTGGCGCTATCCATTCCAAGGGCGTGATGATTGTGGCGTCCTTTCTGGGCGAGCGCTATGCCAAAAATCAACCGCTGTCGCTGACCGCAAGCCTGGTGTTTGAACAATCCTATGGTGGCGTGGAGGGGGACAGCGCCTCGGTGGCGGAACTCTGTGCGCTGTTAAGTGCGCTGGCCGAGGCCCCCATACGACAATGGATGGCGGTCACCGGGTCGGTGAACCAGCATGGGCAGGTGCAGGCGATCGGCGGCGTTAACGAAAAGATAGAAGGCTTCTTTGATGTGTGTGTCTTGAAAGGGCTCACGGGCCAGCAGGGCGTGGTGATCCCGGCATCGAACGTCAAGCATTTAATGTTGCGCGCCGATGTGGTGGCCGCCGCGACCGAAGGGCGGTTTCAGATCTTCGCGATCAGCACGATCGATGAGGCCATTGAGCTATTGACGGGGATTACTGCCGGGGGGCTGGACGAACAAGGCCTTTATCCGGCAGGCAGTATCAACTTTCGTGTGCAGACGCGCCTGGCGGAACTGTCAACATTGCGCCGGGAATTTGGTGACTCGGGCAAGGATTCCGATGAGGACTAGTGTGGTGTTTCATATAAAACGCACACTTAGACGAGATAGACTTGATGTGGGCCCTAAAGATTCTATCTCGCCCTACGGGAAGCCACTCAAGGCACGATTGCCGCGTTGCAGACCTTGGAAAGGTAGCCGACATTCCCGGCGGTCTGCGCCTTGCACTCGCGCCTTGAGTGGCTTTCTAAATGCACGTTTTATATGAAACACCACACTAGCACCGTTTCACAGCGCTATTGATGACTATCTCGCTGCCTGTTTGACAGCACCGGCTGTGGCCAACAATGGCGGTTATGCCAGGGTGGCGTGTGCGGGCGGACTATTCGGCGGTTTCGCTTAATTTGGCCAGGCGCTGCTCGATCTGCTCCAGCTCCTCTGCCGCGGCCTTGGCAATGCCCTCGAGTACCTCGGCATTCTCCAGTTGAATGGCCTGTTCTTCCGAGTCAGCCGAGAGGCCTTTTCGGTAGTCTGCGTTAATCGCCTCGAGTCGCTCGCGCAGGGCCTCGCGCTGTAGCAGTAATTCCGCCCGTTGGGTCGATATTGTGTCTTTGCTCATGCTGTCTCACCGTTGCGTGGTTAGTGGGGTTCGGGATTGATTACCGGGACACATACAAGGGCTAACCGTTCGATGTGCTCGTTAGTCTCTCATCTTTCGTTGTGCTGTTTATCGCGCCATTACTCACGTCATTCACGACGATTCAGGCTATGTGCCGCGGCCCCATTCTGGCATGCCGGTTTGTGTGTGTCGATTAATGGGCTATTACTTGTTTACATCGCGAATTATAGTCGTCGGGAAATAGCCAGCCTGAAATCACATGACCGATATCGATAAAATGATTGCCGACATTGACTCGGAAGTCCTTTATACCCGAAAGATGATCGGCCGCGATGCCCTCGATGGGCGCGTGATGGCCGCCATGCGAAGAGTGCCCAGGGATAAATTCGTGCCGCAAGAGATGCGCCCCTATGCCTTTACCAATGGTCCCGTGCCCATCGGTCACTCGCAAACCATCTCCCAGCCTTACATTGTCGCGCTGATGACGGATCTGCTGGCACCCGATCGTGATGATGTGATTCTTGAAATCGGTACCGGCTCGGGCTACCAGACCGCTGTGCTCTCCCAGCTGGTCAAAAAGGTGTACAGCATGGAGGTGATCCGGGCATTAAGCGAGGCCGCCACCGCACGGTTGAAACGCCTCGGTTATCACAATATCGAGACCTGTATCGGCAACGGCCACAACGGCTGGCCCGAACATGCCCCCTACGATGGGATCATTGTGACGGCGGCGGCGACCCATATACCGGAGGCGTTGGTGGAGCAGTTAAAGCCGGGTGGCCGGCTGGTGATCCCCGTGGGCCTGACCGGATTTCATCAGCAGCTGATATTGGTGGAGAAGGATCAGAACGGGGAGACCAGGGTGTCTGATATCCTGGCCGTGGCCTTTGTGCCGCTGGTGGATGAGTAGCTCGCCAACCGGCACGCAGCTGCACACGGCCTTCAGTCATGGGGGGTTGTGGCAGATGCAGGGGCCGGCGAAGGCAGGCAGGGTCTGCTATTGGTCGGTCGCTCAAGAGCCCATCCAGTGCCTAAACTTGTTACGTAATCGGCGTACATGGCTACCCTCCCAATAGAGCTTGTCGCAGTGGCGACAATAAAAAGCCTGTTTTATGGTTGCACGGCTCTGTGGTGGGATCTTTTCAAGGCGGGCGGGGTCGGCCATAGTCAGTGGTGTGTTGCATAACAGGCAGCGGCTAAACGGTTTCATAAACCAGTTGATCGACAGTTTCGCCTGTAATTCCTTTGCGCAGTCCTGCATGTCATTGCTGTGTAACAGGATTACATGTTCTGCGGCGTGCCGATATTCGGTCAATTTTCGATCGCGGGTAATCAGCCGGCGTTTCTCTCTGGCGGCCTCTTCCAGTAGGGAGCGGTCTGTGTCACCGGCAGAGGCGATCTCGGTGTCGTATCCCGCAGCACGTAACCAATGACCCAGTTTTCTCAGCATTTCATCGCAAAGGAATCGGTAATGCTTTTCAGTCAGCCGCTCTGCCGGTTTTGAATTTCTCATGGTGCCAATAGTATAGCGATTAGGTTTGTCAGGTCAGTATGGCCGCGGTTTGACCGGGCGCTTTCAGGCGGCGTCTTCCATCGGCAGGCCGCAGCGTAGTATTTTATTATTTATTATTGTTTGCCTTGCGTTCTGGCCTTTGACAGTCTAAAACTATAAATAGATTGTCGGTACCATTTTCAGGTTGCTAAACTCAGGTCGCTCAGCAAGGAAATCTGAAGTCACTTAATAAGCATCGGGAAAAAAGTGAATCGCTGGTCCACTTGCGCAGCCAATGGATCCTGCGTCCGGCAGACTCTTTCATAAGGCATGGTAACATGAGTAGCAGACTCTCTCTTTTTGCAGGATTGTATCGGTACAGGGGCGCGATATTTTTCCCTGCTGTGATGCTGTTGGTTATATTGTTAATCACAGGATTTTCGGGTTCAGAGGCCCGCGCCGAATACGGCGATGTGGTCCTCAATAATTCCTCTGACGAGAATGGCATTCGGCCGGTGATTTTTCCGCACTGGTTTCATCGTATACGTTACGCCTGCAAGTCCTGTCACAGCGATATCGGCTTTCCCTTCAAGGCGGGTGGCAGCAATGTTAATATGCTCACGATAATCAGCGGCGAATACTGCGGCGCCTGCCATAATGGCCAAATTGCCTGGTCGGTGGAGAATTGCGATCTGTGCCACTCCGCCTTACCCAATACACCTACCCAGGTGCACAAGAGCGTGTTAAGAGCACCGAAATAATTCCATCATGGCGGCCATGCTGAATATGAACAGACGACACTTCACGGTCATTTTTATCACCGCCCTTGGCTTCGGCGTCCTGACGGGTGCGACGAGTGCGGCAGATAATCCCAATACCTTTCATCGATTGTTTGTGCCGCCCGCAGAACGTGGTACGGCCTTGAAGGATGATGGCATTCATGATCCTGCTGTGCCAGGGCTCACGCTGTTGCAACAACCTCAGGAGGCCTTTGTTCCGTTACCGAGCAGTACCGGCGGCAACTATGTAAACTGGACGAAGGCTCGCGATAAGGGCCTCATCAAGCCTCGTTTCGACCACCTTGATCCCACCAAGGAGGCGCTACCCATGGATCTGGTGATAGTGATGGAGGTGAAGGGTAGCATGCCGAATGTGGCGTTCCCCCATCAGCAACACACCGTCTGGCTGGAGTGCGCCAATTGTCACGATGCGATTTTTAAACCCTTGAAAGGTGCCAATCCCATGAGCATGGCGGAAATCATGCTGGGGCAGAAGTGCGGAGTGTGTCATGGTTCTGTGGCCTTTCCGGTCACCGAATGCCGCCGTTGCCATACGGAATCCAAAAAAGTCGCGAAAAAGTAAATCGCTGTGCCTTTTCCCCGCCTGTGTTGTTACAGTCTGTTGCTAGGGCTGTTGATCCTTCCCCCACCGCTTGTTGCCGACGAACCTCGCCGTATACTGGTGACGGATGCCCGTGAAAACGGCGTGGGTCAGGATATCGGTTTTGTGGAAAAACTCGTCCAGCAATCGGCCGCAGCCCGGCAAATCCTGCACAGCGATAATCCCCAGGCACATGCCTTACGTGACCAGGCCATTGCATACCTGGATGAGGCCAGGGCGGCTGAGGTTAAGGGTGATGCAGCGGCGGTGACCGAGGCCCTGGATCAGGCAAAGGCGGCCATTTTTATGGCCATGCGGCTTGTGGGCACCAAGGCGGTCAATGACAAACGGCAGGAGAACTACAACAAAAAACGTCAAAGCCTGGAATCGCTACTCGCGGCCCACCAACGCGTGCGTGAGGAACAGGCCCAGACGGCCGATTCATTCTCCCTCGAGGCGCTGCTCAACACCGAGCGCCACATCCAGGAGCGCCTGCAGGCGGCGCAGGCCCATTATGAACGCGAGCAGTTGGTTGAGGCCATGGAGGTGCTCAATGACGCCTATCTCAGTCTTAAACTTTCCTTAACCCGCTTGCGGGATGGGAAAACCCTGGTGCGCAGCCTGCACTTTGAAACGAAGCAGGATGAATACCAGTATGAACTGCGGCGCAATAATACTCACAGCCTGCTCATCAATACGGTGTTAAAGGAAAAGCGGGCGGATCCCCGGTTGGGCCGGCTGATGGATATTCCCTTGGCGGAGGCCGAAAAACTCCGTGCACAGGCGGAGCAACAGGCACGGAATGGTGACTTTGAGGCCGCCATTAAGACCCTGGAAACCTCCACCAGCTTCATCATTCGCGCGATACGCCTGGCAGGGGTGTTTATTCCGGGCTGATTATGCGCTTTCCCGTTGCCGGGATGGGGGAGGGTTTCGGCGACCTGCCGGCCGCGTGGAAAAATTCGGAGGCACCAGGATGGTGTTTTCCGGGGGGTGTGTCTCGTCCAGCTCCGGGTAATCCAGCGTGTAGTGGAGGCCGCGACTTTCGTGGCGCAGCATGGCGCTGCGAATAATCAGCGTGGCGGCCTGCACCAGATTGCGCAATTCGATGAGATCATCGGTGATGCGGAAGTGGCTGTAATATTCCTCAATCTCTCTGACCAGTACATCGGTGCGGCGCAGGGCGCGTTGCAGGCGTTTGTTGGTGCGTACGATGCCGACGTAGTCCCACATGAAGCGCCGCAGTTCATCCCAGTTGTGCGACACCACCACCTCTTCGTCCGAGTCGGTGACGCGGCTTTCGTCCCAGTCCGGGATCTGTTCGGCGAGCTGCCAGTGGTCGATGTTGTGATTGATATCCTGGGCGGCGGACTCGCCGAACACCAGGCACTCCAGTAGCGAATTGCTTGCCAGCCGGTTGGCGCCATGCAGGCCGGTGAAGGCCGTTTCGCCCACGGCGTAGAGGCCATCGATATCGGTCCTTCCGTGCAGGTCGCTCATCACCCCGCCGCAGGTGTAGTGGGCGGCGGGCACCACGGGCAGGGGCTGTTGGGTCATGTCGAAGCCATATTTGAGGCAACGCTTGTGGATGTTGGGAAAGTGGCTGGTGATGAACTCGGCAGGCTTGAAGCTGATGTCGAGGTACAGGCAGTCGGCGCCGAGGCGTTTCATTTCGTGATCGATGGCGCGGGCGACGATATCGCGTGGCGCCAGCTCGGCCCGGGGGTCGAAGTTGTGCATAAAGCGGCTGCCATCGGGCAGCAGCAGGTGGGCGCCTTCGCCCCGCAATGCCTCGGAGACCAGAAAGGACTTGGCCTGGGGATGATACAGGCAGGTGGGGTGGAACTGGATGAACTCCATGTTGGCCACCCGGCAGCCGGCGCGCCAGGCCATGGCGATGCCATCCCCGGTCGAGGTGTCCGGGTTGCTGGTGTAAAGGTAGACCTTGCTGGCGCCCCCAGTCGCCAGCACCACGCAGCGGGCGTGGAAGACCTCGATGTGGTCGGTGTTGCGATTGAGTACATAGGCGCCCAGCACCCGCTGCGGTTCGTGGCCGAGTTTGTTGGCGGTGATCAGGTCCACCGCGATATGTTGTTCAAACAGCTCGACATTGGGGTGGGCTTTCAGCGCATCGACCATGGAATAGGTCATGGCCCGACCGGTGGCGTCGGCGGCGTGTACCACCCGGCGCTGGCTGTGGCCCCCCTCGCGGGTAAGGTGCAGTGGGGGTTTGTCACCGCTGGCCGTGCTGTCGGCCGGCGAAAAGGTGGTCCCCAGCTGGCTGAGCCAACGAATCTGATCGGCCCCGCGTTCGGCGACAAACTGTACGGCCTGCGGGTCACACAGGTCCGCCCCGGCGGTGAGGGTGTCCTGCACGTGTGAGGCGATGGAGTCCTCCGGGGCCAGCACCGCCGCAATACCGCCCTGCGCATATTTGCTACTGCCCTCGTCCAGCGGTCCCTTGGAGATGACCGCAACCCGCAATGCGGGATCCAGCCGCAGGACGAGGCTGAGCCCCGCGGCACCGCTGCCGATCACCAGCACATCATGGCTAAAATGTTCACTCATGCCGCGAGCTTACTTGATTCTGCGGTTGTCGCCCATATCTTGTGATCGCAATCGCAAATATTGCGCATGGGGTGGAAAGCGCGTCAGAATGGGCCGGAAATCCGGGATGGCTGGCCGAATGCTCTACCAAACGATCTACCAAACGATCTACCAAACTATCTACCAAACTATCTACCAAACTATCTACCAAACTATCTACCAAACTATCTACTGAACTATCTATTGCGGGTGCGGTCTTTTGAAGAGTAGCTTGTCGAGAGAGACTTCACTCGCTGATAAAATAACAAAGGCATTGACCCTGGCCGGGGTCAATCGTTATATAAATAATGAGTGAACAAAAGGTAGACCAGCTACTCGTTGAAAGGGTGCAGCGGGGTGATAAATCCGCGTTCGATACCCTTGTGCTGAAGTATCAGCTCAGGATCATGAAGCTGATCTCGCGTTATATTCGCGACCATAGCGAAGTGCAGGACGTGGCCCAGGAGGCGTTTATCAAGGCGTATCGGGCCCTGCCGCGGTTTCGTGGTGACAGCGCGTTTTACACCTGGTTGTATCGTATTGCGATCAATACGGCGAAAAATTACCTGGTCGCGCGCGGCCGCCGTATGCCGACGATGGATATTGATGCGCAGGACGCTGAACAATTTGAGGGTGCCGAGGGTCTCAAGGAATACGCAACACCGGAGCAGCTGGCATTGAAGGAAGAGATCGAAAAGACGATTTTTTCCGCCATGGGGCAATTGCCGGATGATCTACGTACCGCCATCACCCTGCGGGAGATTGATGGGCTGAGTTACGAGGAGATCGCCGAAACCATGGATTGCCCGATTGGTACGGTGCGTTCCCGCATTTTCCGGGCGCGCGAGGCGGTCGATAACAAACTCAGGCCACTGATCGAGCGTGAATGAGGGGTGATTGGCCCCAGGCCGTGACTAATGATGCGGCAAAGAAATGGATGAAGGTTGACGACTCTAATTGACGACATTGATGAAGAAGTAATAATGAAAAACAGGTGGCAGGTATGACAAACTCATCGGATGAACGAATTTCGGCATTGATGGATGGCGAGCTGGATGACGTAACGCAGCGTGCCACCACGGATGAACTGCTGAATAAGGGCGAGGCACGCAATATCTGGGCCCGCTATCATTTAATCAGCGATACCCTCCGGCAGAATCTGCCGGCCGGTATGGATAACGGTTTTTCCTCACGGGTAATGGCGGCCCTGGCCGATGAGCCCACGGTACTGGCGCCACCCGCCCCCCGGGCAGCACCGCTGGCACGGCGTCTGGCCGGACTGGCCGTTGCCGCCTCGGTTGCCGCGGTTGCGGTGATGGGGGTGCAGTTTATGTACCAGCAGGAGGGCCAGATGCCGGCCGCGCAGCTGGCGCAGGGCACGTCATCTCCTAATGCTCATGCTACCAACCAGACCCTCGCCGGCGTCACGATTCCACCGAATATTCAAACCGTCACCCAGACGCTGGGTTCCTCCGCAATCCATCTCCAGTCTGATCCGCAACGGCCATCACCGCTGACACAGCGGTTCCATCCCAACCTGAATCAGTATCTGATTGATCACAATCAACAGGCGGCGCGCGCAGCCGTGCAGGGGGTGATGCCCTATGCGCGTATTGTGGCGCATCCCAATGCCTACCAGATCGTTATCCCTGTGCAGAAATAGCGGAATCAAATAGTGTCTGAGCTTTGTTCATTCCGTCGGATTGTTCGTAGTCTATCGAATTCCTTGTTGTTGGCCACCTGTGTTTTTGGCGGCGCGGCGATGGCGGCCGAGCCATCGGTGCTGGATATGTTGATGCGCATGCAATCGGCGGCCCAAACGCTCAACTACCAGGGCACCCTGGTGTATTTGCAGGATGGGCAGATGCAATCCATGCGTGTGGTGCACCGGGCGGATCAGGACGGCGAAGCGGAGCGGCTGATTAGTCTCAATGGTGTGGCCCGAGAGATCGTCAGAAAAAATGATGTGGTCACCTGCTACATGCCGGATCGAAAGGCGGTGACAGTGGGGCAGCAGCCTCAGTTCAGGGGCAACCTGTTGTCGCAATTGGCCGAAAATGATTTTGCTCATCTGCAGGATTATTATCTATTCGAGCTCGAGGCGCTCGAGCGTGTGGCCGGGCAGACAGCGCAACGTATCTGGATCAGACCCAGGGATAGCGCGCGTTATGGCTATCGTCTCTGGCTCGATGAACAGACCGCCATTTTATTAAAGTCCGACCTGCTGGATGAACAGGGCAGGGTGCTGGAGCAGACCATGTTTGCCGACATCCGCATCGGCGACGATATTCCCGATGTGATGCTGGCCCCCGTATCCCGCAGTGATAATTTTACGTGGTTTGAACATGAGCGCGTGAAGGACGAACAAAAGCTCGTGGACAGCCGCTGGACGATCGCCGATTTACCGCAGGGCTTTAGTGTCACCACCCGTTTTAATCAGCAGATGCCGAACTCGAAGGGGCCGGCCGAGCACTGGGTGATCTCGGACGGGCTGGCCAACGTGTCGATCTATATTGAACCTGTACCTGACGGCCAGTCCGCTTTTGAGGGCGCGTCTTCCATGGGCGCGACCAATGCCTTTGGAGTGGCGAAGGAGGCGCATCAAATTACCGTGATCGGTGAAGTGCCTGCCATTACCGTAGAAAAACTGGCGCGCGCCCTGCTGTTGAAGACGCAATAGGCGGGCCGGATGATCGAAGAACATGCACAGGTGGTCGCTGTCAATACAGACGGCATCTGGGTGGAGACCCAGCGCCGCAGCGCCTGTGGGCAGTGTGCGGTGAACAAGGGCTGCGGCACCGCCACCCTGGCGAAGGTGCTGGGTAATAAACGCAGCCGTGTGCGGGCGCTCAACCCCCACGCCACCCCGGTGACGGTGGGCGATGAGGTGGTTATCGGCATCGATGAGCAGGCCCTGATCAAGGGTTCGCTGGCGGTGTATACCCTGCCATTACTGACGATGTTTTTATTCGCGCTGCTGGGCGATGTGCTGGGAACTCAATTATTGTTGGAGAGCTCAGAGCTGGTGGCCATCGGTTTTGGTATTTTTGGACTGCTGCTGGGATATGTCTGGGTGGGACGATTCACCGCCAGTATTGCCAGCGATGAACGTTATCAGCCGATTTTGCTGCGACAGGTTTTGCCTGTAATTTCTCGTTAGTGTTATCGCTAATAAATGATGTTGTGAACGGATAGGAGTGAGCATGAATTTTGATAATGGCCAATTGCGCGTGTGTAAAAAACATGGCGGCACCCGTTACTCGCGTACGATCATCAGCGCCTTGATGATGTCACTTGTGTTGGCGATCTCAGCCGCCAGTGTTCAGGCAGGCTCCCTGCCGGAGTTCACCGAGCTGGTGGAAAGACACAGTGCGGCGGTGGTGAACATCAGTACCACCCAGATTACCCAGCACCCCAAGGTGACACGCATGCCGCGCGGCATGCCCGAACAGATTCCCGAAGGGCCATTTGGCGATCTGTTCCGTCATTTTTTCGGTGATCCCCGCGGCGGTTTTGGGGGTCCCGAGGGCCAGATGCCTGAAGGGCATGGCGCCCCTGGCGGCCCGGACGGTGGGCCCATCGAGGCCAAATCGCTGGGTTCCGGCTTTATCATTTCCAAAGACGGCTATGTGATGACCAATCATCACGTGGTGAAGGACGCCTCTGAAATTCTGGTGCGCCTATCGGATCGGCGTGAGCTGGTGGCCGAGGTGATCGGCAGTGACGAGCGCAGCGATATCGCCCTGTTGAAGGTCGATGCCAGCGATCTGCCGGTGGTGGAGATCGGTGATTCCGGCAAGCTCAAGGTCGGCGCATGGGTGCTGGCGATCGGTTCGCCGTTCGGCTTTGACCACTCCGTCACCGCCGGGATTGTGAGCGCCAAGGGGCGTTCCCTGCCGCGTGAGAATTATGTGCCGTTTATCCAGACCGATGTGGCGATCAATCCGGGTAATTCCGGTGGCCCGCTGTTTGACCTGGACGGCAAGGTGATTGGTATCAATTCTCAGATCTATAGCCGCACCGGCGGATTTATGGGCCTGTCCTTCGCCATTCCGATCGATATGGCGATGAATGTGGTCGCGCAGCTGAAGGCCAGCGGCCACGTCGCCCGCGGTTGGCTGGGCGTGCTGATCCAGGATGTGACCCGTGAACTGGCCGAGTCCTTCGGCATGGATAAGCCCAGCGGCGCCCTGGTGGCCAAGGTGCTGAAGGATAGCCCGGCCGAGGCGGCGGGGCTGGAGGTAGGGGATATCGTGACCCGCTTTAATGGCCGCGATGTGGTGCATTCCTCGGATCTTCCGCCGCTGGTGGGCATCAGCCCCGTGGGTGACAAGGTCAAGGTCGAGATTTTGCGCAAGGGCAAGCTCAAGGTGATGCACGTCAAGCTGGGCGAGCTGCCGGAGGATGAGATCAAGGTGGCGGAGGCCAGCCCGCGTTCGGCGAACGAGACACGGCTCAGTGTCGCGGTGATCGATCTGACCGCCGAACAGCGCGAGAAGCTGGAGATCAAGGACGGCGGGGTAATCGTCCAGCAGGTGCAGGCCGGGCCGGCGCGTAAGGCCGGCGTACGTCGCGGCGATGTGATCCTGATGATCAACAACATCGACGTCAAGGACAGCCAGCATTTTGCCGAGATCTCGGCGGACCTGCCCGTCGATAAATCCGTGCCGCTGCTGGTGCAGCGCCGCGGTGGCCCGGTATTCCTGGCACTCAAAATCACGGCCGACGAATAGGCTTCGGGTCGGTCTTTAGGTACGCCACCCCCGCTCGGGCCTAGTCCGGGGCGGGGGTTTGGTTCCAGCAGGGAGCCAGATAGATTACAATGCCCGCCGGTTGTTCACCCTGAACCCGCTTGCCTGAGAATCAGGCAAATAACTCCCAAGCGCCAGGCGGTATCTTTACATGTCCCAGATGGAAAACATCCGCAATTTTTCCATTATTGCCCATATCGATCACGGAAAATCCACCCTCGCTGACCGCTTCATCCAGATGTGCGGCGGCTTGACCGAGCGCGAAATGTCGGCCCAGGTGCTCGATTCCATGGATATCGAGAAGGAGCGGGGCATCACCATCAAGGCACAGAGCGTCACGCTCTATTACACCGCCCTCAATGGCGAGACCTATCAGCTGAACTTTATCGACACCCCCGGACACGTGGACTTTTCCTATGAGGTCTCGCGCTCTCTGGCGGCCTGTGAGGGCGCGTTGTTGGTGGTGGATGCCTCACAGGGCGTGGAGGCCCAGAGTGTCGCCAACTGTTACACCGCGCTGGAACAGGGTGTGGAAGTGGTGCCGGTGCTGAACAAGATCGACCTGCCCGCGGCCGATCCCGAGCGGGTGATCCACGAGATCGAGGACATCATCGGTGTTGAGGCCAGCAATGCCATCCGGGTCAGCGCCAAGACCGGCCTGGGGGTGGA
This sequence comes from Gammaproteobacteria bacterium, assembly GCA_032250735.1. Classification (NCBI taxonomy): domain Bacteria; kingdom Pseudomonadati; phylum Pseudomonadota; class Gammaproteobacteria; species Gammaproteobacteria bacterium. The sequence goes on along the minus strand of JAVVEP010000014.1, from coordinate 56,125 downwards.
TGAATTACTGGAAGATCTGGTGAAAAGGATTCCCCCGCCGGTGGGGGACCGAAATGCACCCTTGCAGGCACTGATCATCGACTCCTGGTTTGATAATTATCTGGGCGTGGTGTCGCTGGTGCGCATCAAACAGGGGACACTCAAAAAGCGTCAGAAGATACTGGTGATGAGCACGGGCCGTACCCACCTCGTCGATCATGTCGGCGTCTTCAATCCCAAGCGCCAGGAGACGGAAGAATTGCTGGCCGGCGAAGTGGGTTATGTGATCGCGGGCATCAAGGAGATCGCCGGTGCACCGGTGGGCGATACGCTCACCCTGACCGATAATCCCGCGGCGGCCCCGTTGCCGGGCTTCAAGGCGGTGCAGCCGCAGGTGTATGCCGGGCTTTTTCCCATCAGCGCCGAGGATTATGAAGACCTGCGCGATGCGCTGGGCAAACTGAACCTGAACGATGCGGCCCTGTTTTACGAGCCGGAAACCTCGCAGGCCCTGGGGCTGGGCTTTCGCTGCGGCTTCCTCGGCATGTTGCACATGGAGATCGTCCAGGAACGGCTGGAGCGGGAATACGACCTTGAATTGATCAGCACCTCGCCCACGGTGGTCTACGAGGTACTCACTACCAACGGTGAAATCATCAAGGTCGACAATCCCTCAAAGCTGCCTGAACTGGGCAGGATTGCCGAGATTCGCGAGCCCATTATCGTCGCCAATATTCTGGTGCCGCAGGATTACATCGGCAACGTCATCGGCCTGTGTATCGAAAAGCGCGGCGTACAGCGTAAGATGCTGTACATCGGCAGGCAGGTGTCGCTGGAATATGAGATGCCGATGAACGAAGTAGTGATGGATTTTTTCGATCGCCTGAAATCGGTGAGTCGTGGTTATGCCTCGCTGGATTATCATTTCATACGCTTCCAGGCGGCGGACCTGGTGCGCCTGGATTTGCTGATCAACAGTGAGCGGGTGGATGCGCTATCGGTAATCGTGCACCGGGATCAGGCCCAGTATCGCGGCCGGGAGCTGGCCGAGAAGCTGCGGGAGATCATTCCCCGGCAGATGTTTGACGTGGCGATACAGGCCGCAATTGGCGCGCACATCGTGGCGCGATCCAATGTCAAGGCGCTGCGAAAGAACGTCACCGCAAAATGTTATGGCGGCGACGTCTCGCGCAAACGCAAGCTGTTGGAGAAGCAGAAGGCGGGTAAAAAGCGCATGAAGCAGGTCGGCTCGGTGGAGATTCCGCAGGAGGCCTTTATGGCGATCCTGCAGGTGGGCAAAAGCAAGTAGCGAGACATTAATCGAATGGGAAACAAAAACTGATGGATTTTAACTTTCCGGCCATTATGGTCAGTGCGGTATTTATTACGGGCCTTATCTGGCTGCTGGATGTCTATGTTTTGGCGCCGAAGCGGCGGGCGGCCGCCAATGCCCTGTCGGCACAGGGCGAGGGCGGCACTCATGCGCTGTCCGATGTCAGGGAGAAGCTGCTCAAAGAGCCGGTGCTGGTGGAGTATGCGCGCTCACTATTTCCGGTGATCCTTGCGGTTCTGGTGCTGCGCTCCTTCCTGGTGGAGCCGTTCCGGATTCCATCCGGCTCGATGATGCCAACCCTGCTGGTCGGCGATTTCATCCTGGTCAATAAATTTGCCTATGGCGTTCGTTTGCCGGTGATCAACCGCAAGATCATCGATGTTGGCGAACCCGAGCGTGGCGATGTGATGGTGTTTCGTTACCCCAAAGAGCCGTCCATTGATTACATTAAACGCGTCATCGGCCTGCCCGGCGACAGGGTCGCCTATTACAAAAAGCAGCTCTTCATTAATGGCCAGCCGGCAACGCAACAGCGGCAGGAGAGTTATGCGGGAGTGGGCGCCGGTGTCTCCATGTCAGGTACCCAGTTGCTGAAAGAAGACCTGCTGGGCGTGCAACACGATATCCTGGTTGACGATGGCAAGGGTTCGCTGGAAGGCGAGTTTACTGTGCCGCAAGGGCAGTACTTCGTCATGGGTGACAACCGCGACAACAGTAATGACAGCCGCTACTGGGGTTTTGTCCCGGAAGAGAATCTGGTGGGTAAGGCCTTTTTGGTGTGGATGAACTGGGATTCACAGGCGGATGGTATTGCCTGGGAGCGTCTGGGCAACAGTATTCATTAGCCTTGCTGCGGATGCCCGGGTGGTTTTCGCCTAATCCGCTCTATGTCAGCATTAAAATCTTGTGAATATGTGGAATTTGCAGGGCAGGACGCATATTCTTGTGGTCAGTTAACCGTACGTGGTGGAGCCATGAAAATGAAAAATATGATTCGACAGTCCCGGCAAAATCTTCAGGGCCAGAGCCGCCGCCATCAACAGGGTATGACCGGTATCTCCCTGGCGCTGATCCTGGTTATGGTCGCCTTTATTGCGATGTTACTTATCCGCCTGTTCCCTATTTACATTGAACACTTCAGCGTAACCTCGCACCTGAAGAGTCTATCGAATGAAAGCGGCGCCGCCGCGAAGACAAATGCAGAGATTATCACCACGCTGCGCAAACGGTTTGAAATTGATGATGTTAAAAACGTCACTGACGAGCATATTTTTATTGAGCGGGAAAAGGGTGGTCTGGTTACCGTGGTGGTGGAATATGAGGTGCGTACTCCCGCGATATCCAATGTCGACATGGTGGTCAGCTTTAGCGATGAGATTGAATTGAAGTGAGACTAATGGGGTTTCCGTCACGTGAAAAAAATGATGGCCAGCTTGATCAATTGCAGCGAGCGCTGGCTTATCAATTCAGGGATGTCTCACTTTTAGCTCAGGCCCTTACGCATCGCAGTAAGGGCTCGATAAATAATGAACGGCTGGAATTTCTGGGCGATTCGATCCTGGGTTTTGTCGCCGCCGATCTGCTGTATTCCCGGTTCCAGGAGTCGCCCGAAGGGCATCTGAGCCGTTTTCGCGCATCCCTGGTCAAGAAAGAGACGCTGGCGGAACTGGCGCGTGAGTTTGCGCTGGGGGATTATTTGCGCCTGGGCTCGGGCGAATTGAAGAGCGGCGGTTTCCGCAGAGATTCGATCCTGGCCGACGCAATGGAAGCCATTTTCGGTGCGATGTATCTCGATGGCGGCCTGGAAGACGTGCGCATACTTATCGAGCGCTGTCTGTCAACGCGACTGGAAAACCTCTCGGCGGAGGCGGATCTGAAAGACCCCAAGACACGTCTGCAGGAATATCTACAATCCCGGCGTCTGGATCTGCCGGAATACACGGTGACCGAAACCCACGGCGATGCGCACGAGCAGGAATTTGAAGTGCAGTGTACCGTCAGCGGGCTGAAGCAGCCGGTCAAAGGTGAAGGTTCCAGCCGCCGCAAGGCAGAGCAGACCGCCGCACAATTGGCGCTGAAGCTTTTGCTGAAGGGTAAGGGCGATTCTACGAATTAGTCGCGCTGCTACCGATGCCGCGCGCACAGAAGAAAGCATTCACATAATGACTGAAAATACTATGACGGAAGAATCCACCCACCACAGCGGTTATGTCGCCATTGTCGGTCGCCCCAATGTGGGCAAATCGACCCTGTTGAACCGTATCCTGGGTCAGAAGATCAGCATCACGGCGAATCGGCCACAGACCACCCGGCATCGTATTCTGGGGGTGAAAACCACTGCCGATAATCAGGTGGTTTATGTGGATACGCCGGGCTTGCATCTCGGCGGCAAACGGGCGATCAATCGTTACATGAATCGCACCGCATCCGGCAGCATGATGGATGTGGATGCGATCATCTTTGTGGTCGATCGCACCGTGTGGACCGAGGAAGATGAGCATGTGCTGGAAAAACTGAAGCAGGCCACCGTGCCCATTTTTCTGGTCATTAACAAGGTCGATACGGTAAAGGAAAAAGATGTCCTGTTGCCGCATTTGACCATGCTGTCCGAAAAACACCGGTTTTATCAGATGATTCCTGTTTCCGCAAAGCTGGGTGATGGGGTACAGCAGCTGGAAACCGAAATCGAACATGTGTTGCCGGTGTCCGAGCGGTTCTTTCCGGTCGATCAGGTGACGGATCGTAGCGAACGGTTCATGGCATCGGAATTTGTGCGTGAAAAACTGGTGCGTTCCCTGACCCAGGAATTGCCCTATTCCACCACGGTCGAAATCGAGAAGTTCATCCTGGAACAGGGCGTGCGGCATATTCACGCCATCATCTGGGTGGAGCGTGAGGGACAAAAAGGCATCATCATTGGCAAGCAGGGGCAACAGCTCAAACGCATCGGTGAATTGGCGCGCAAGGATATGGAGCGCGCCTTCGATGGAAAGGTCTTTTTGCAGTTATGGGTGAAAGTGCGTACTGGCTGGGCGGATGATGAGCGTGCCCTGCGCAGCCTCGGTTATCAGGACGAGTAAAAGATGACGCGGCAACGGGTCTTGTTGCAGCCCGCCTATGTTTTACATCAGCGTGCCTACCGCGACACCAGCGCCATACTTGAACTGTTTACCCCCGAGCACGGGCGGGTGGGTGTTATCGCCAGAGGCGTGCGAGGTAAAAAACCGCGCTGGCCGGCGCTGTTGCAGGGTTTTCAGCCCCTGCTGGTATCGTGGCTTCCGGGCGGTGAGCTCGGTTTGTTAATCACCGCGGAGGCGCAGGGGGCGGCGTTGACCATTAGCCCGCCGTTTATCGCCAGCGGTTTTTACCTCAACGAGATTCTTTTACGCTTGTTACAGCGCCACGATGCCCAGCTGGAATTGTTTGGCTGCTATGACGCGGCCCTGCGCGAGCTGGCCGCGCTGGGGACGACTGCCGAGTCGTCGGCCGTGGAAATATGCCTGCGACGCTTTGAGATGCGCCTGCTGGCGGCCCTGGGCTACGGCCTGGTGCTTGACCAGGATGTCCACAGCGCAGTGCCGGTGCAGGCGCAACAGCAGTATCGCTATTACCTGGAGCAGGGGCCGGTGTTGGCGGAGACTGATGACGGCAATCTGGATCCGTTCGGGATCCCCGTTTCCGGCCAGGCCCTGTTGGCCATGCAGGCGGATGACTGGTCGGCTGATACGACTCGCCGGGCGGCAAAACACCTGTTGCGCGCCGTGCTGGGGCATTATCTTGGCTCAAAGCCCCTGGCGAGCCGTCAGCTGATGCGGCAGAGCGCGCAGCTGACGCAGCGGGCGCAGCAGCGTAAAGATCTGTAACGAGAGCCTGGGGCCGCACGAGAGCGCACTGAAAGGCCGCCCGCGCAGCCGCCGATGGATTAATTGACCGAAGACGTGATTCACAGAGGAACCTGTCCCATGACGCCCCCATCATCGCCGACGCCCCCCATCTTGCTGGGCGTCAATATCGACCACATCGCCACCCTGCGACAGGCGCGCGGCACCCGCTATCCCGACCCGATTCAGGCGGCCATTGAGGCCGAACAGGCCGGCGCCGATGCCATCACCCTGCACCTGCGTGAAGATCGTCGTCACATCCAGGATCGCGATGTGGAGCTGCTGAGCGAGATTCTACAGACCCGCATGAACCTGGAAATGGCGGTCACCGACGAAATGCTGGCCATCGCCGCCCGTATCCGGCCGGCGGAGTGCTGTCTGGTGCCGGAGCGGCGCGAGGAGCTCACCACCGAGGGCGGCCTGGATGTGATCGGACAACCGGGGCGCATACGCGACGCCTGCACCCGGCTGGCCGAGGCGCAGGTGCGGGTTTCGCTGTTTATCGACGCCGATCCGGCCCAGATCGATGCCGCTGCCGACGCGGGCGCGCCGGTCATCGAGATCCATACCGGGCATTTTGCCGATGCCGGGACCGAGGCACAGCGTGCGATCGAACTCGCCAGGGTGGCGCGTGCGGTGGCGCACGGCATCGGTCTGGGCCTGCAGGTCAATGCCGGCCACGGGCTGCACTATCACAATGTGCAGGCGCTGGCCGCGATAGCGGGCATTCGTGAGCTGAATATCGGCCACGCGATCATCGCGCGGGCGCTGTTTACGGGCCTGCAACCGGCGGTGCGCGAAATGAAACAGCTGATGCGGGCGGCGCAAGGCCGGTGATTTTCGGCATCGGCACCGATATCGTGCGCATTCCGCGCATGGCCGAGAGCCTCGACCGGTACGGAGAGCGCTTTGCCGCGCGCATTCTCATGGCGGCCGAAATGGCGGGGTTTCGGGAGGCGGCACAGCCGGCCCCGTTTCTCGCCAAACGGTTTGCGGCCAAGGAGGCCGCCGCCAAGGCCCTGGGAACGGGGTTTCGGGACGGGCTCAGGCTGCGGGATATTGGCGTGCACAGTGACGCCCTGGGCAAGCCGGGGCTGGTGTTTTCCGACCGGGCAGAGCAGCTGCTGCGCAATCGGGGGGTCGGGGCCGCGCACCTGAGCCTGGCGGACGAATCGGAATACGCCATCGCCTATGTGGTATTCGAGAGAGCGGCCTCGGGTGATGGGCATCGGTAACTATTTGCCGAAGGGCTTGTATTTTTTGCCAAATTGCGTAGAATGCGCTGCCTCGGGTGCGGGGTGGAGCAGTCCGGTAGCTCGTCGGGCTCATAACCCGAAGGTCGCAGGTTCAAATCCTGTCCCCGCTACCAATCCGTGAACGCTGGCAGTGAGTTTGCAGCGAATAGGTTGAGTGATTCCGCAAGGAGTCAGCAATTTTGACTAACGTGCGTGACTGAGGTTTTCGGTCCAGCATACAAAGGCCACGGTATTCGTGGTTTTTTTTTAACTTTTTTTGGCCAATTCTGCGATCAAGGCTCGTGTCATATTCCGCTAGTGGGAGTGCACGCAGTGCAGTTGAGGCAACGGAGCATCCTGGTATACAGGCCGTCGGGCGCGATCATTGCGCTTAAAAGTGGTTGATGAGACGGTGGGCCTTGGGCCCTTTTTTTGTTTCTGGGAAAAGTGTTTCTGGGAAAGCTGGATGCTGGATGGATGTCGTCGGGCCTCGCGTGGTGCGATTGACGATCGGTTCAGACAGATGAATTTTTGGGAAGGCCGTGTTTGCCTTTCGTGGAGCAGAACGTGCGACAGGTACCGGGTCATATACAGGCAGTTATCGCGCCGGTGGTTGAATCACTGGGGTGTGAGTTGGTCGGTATCGAATATGGACGGCAGGGCAGAAATGGCCTGCTGCGTATCTATATCGATAAAGAGGGTGGCGTCGGCGTGCAGGATTGCCAGCGCGTCAGCCACCAGTTAAGCGGTGTGCTGGATGTGGAAGACGTGATCAAGGAGCAATACCAGCTGGAGGTATCCTCTCCCGGCCTTGATCGACCGCTGTTTACGCTGCAGCATTTTGAACGTTTTGCCGGCCACAAGGTCCGCTTGACCCTGGTGTCGCCCATCAACGGCCAGCGTAAATTTAAAGGTACTATCGAAGGTGTTGAAGAGGGTCAGGTCATCGTGAATATCGGTGAGAACGAGCTGGTGCTGGCCCTGAATGCCATCGATAAGGCGAATTTAATCGCCGATTTGTAGCAGGTTTTTGAATCACCGCTGGTTGCGCTTAATCGCTAACTGGCAAAAATAGTAATTGAACGAAACAATATAAATAAACGAAACATTAGAGACAGTAACTGAAACACCCAGGGCGTATTGCCACGGGTCTGTGAGGCAGACAGCGATGAACAGCAAAGAAATCTTGATGGTTGTAGACGCCGTGTCGAACGAGAAGGGACTCGACAGGGAAACGATATTTACTGCCATTGAAGCAGCATTGGCCACCGCCAGCAAAAAGCTCAACGACAGAGACATTGATGTGCGCGTCGCGATTGATCGCAAGACCGGGGAATACACCGCCTTTCGCATCTGGGAAGTTCTTGATGATGATTCCGAGGAGTTCGAAGATCCCGATACGCAGATCAAACTGAGCTACGCGCGCAAAATAAACCCTGAGATCCAGGTGGGTGAGTTCATCGAAGAACCGATGGAAGCGGCAGCCTTTGGCCGTATCGCAGCCCAGGCCGCAAAGCAGGTGATCGTACAGAAGGTACGGGATGCCGAGCGCGCGCGCGTGGTGGATAACTTCCGTGATCGTATCGGCGAGCTGGTGATGGGCGTGGTCAAGCGCCTGGACAAGGGCAATCTTATTCTTGATCTTGGCGAAAATGTCGAGGCCCTGGTGACCCGTGACATGATGATCCCCCGCGAGGCGGTCCGCCCCGGTGATCGTCTGCGCGGCTATCTGCAGGATGTGCGTGCAGAAATGCGCGGCCCGCAATTGTTTGTGAGCCGCACCGCGCCGCAATTGTTGATTGAACTGTTTAAACTGGAAATTCCCGAGGTGGGTGAGGGCCTGATCGATATCGTTGGCGCGGCGCGGGATCCGGGTTCGCGCGCCAAGATCGCCGTTAAATCCAATGACCCACGTATCGACCCTGTGGGTGCCTGCGTGGGTATGCGTGGATCACGTGTGCGTGCGGTCTCCAATGAGCTTGCCGATGAGCGCGTTGATATTATCCTTTGGGATGAAAATCCGGCCCAGTTTGTGATCAATGCCATGTCGCCTGCGGAAGTCGTATCCGTTGTGGTTGATGAAGAAAAGCACGTGATGGACATCGCCGTGGATGAAGAGCAGCTGTCACAGGCGATCGGTCGCGGTGGACAAAATGTGCGCCTGGCGAGCGAATTGACCGGTTGGACGATCAACGTGATGTCCGATGTGCAGTTGTCTGAAAAGAATGAACAGGAAGGCCAGGCCGCACAGCAGCTGTTTATGGCGCAGCTGGATGTGGACGAAGAATTTGCAAATATCCTGGTACAGGAAGGTTTTACCAGTATCGAAGAGATTGCCTATGTGCCGCTGGAAGAAATGATGGCCATCGAAGAGTTTGACGAAGATACCGTCATGGAGCTGCGCAACCGATCCAAGGATGTGTTGCTGACCAAGGCGCTGGTGCAGGAAGAGGCGCTGGATGAAAAGAAACCGGCGGATGATTTGCTGAATATGGAAGGCATGGATCAGCATCTGGCCTTTGTATTGGCGAGTCGCGATGTCATCACCATGGAAGACCTGGCTGAGCAGTCGGTTGATGAGTTGATGGATATTGAAGGAATGGATGAAGAGCGGGCAGGTAAGCTGATCATGACTGCGCGTGAACCCTGGTTCGCGGATGATGCGGCCACAGGCGAGTAACGGGATTCAAGGCATTGGGGGAAGTTATGTCAGGCGTAAGCGTAAAACAATTAGCCGAAGTTCTTAACGTCACAGTAGAGCGTCTACTGAGTCAGTTGGATAAGGCCGGCATGTCCTTCGAAACTGGTGACCAGACCGTTAGCGATGAAGAAAAAATGAAGCTGCTGGATTTTCTTCGTGATACACACGGCGGTGAAGCAAAATCCGATGAGCCGAAGAAAATCACCCTTCGGCGCAAGACCGTTTCCGAGCTGAAACAGCCTGGTGGTTCTGGACGTACGGCCACTCGTGGCAAGACTGTTAATGTGGAAGTGCGAAAAAAACGCACCTACATGAAACGCAGCGAGGTGGTTTCTGAAGAAGCCGATCGCCTCAAGGCGGAAACCGACAAGATCGCGCAGACCCGGGTCGATGAAGAAAAGCTTGCGGAGGCAGAACGCAAACGACGCGCCGATGCCCTGGAAGCCAAAGAGCGTGAAGAGCTTGAGCGCAAGGCAGAAGCAGAAGCCAAGAAACAACAGGAAGAGGCGCGTCTGAAAGAGGTGGCTATTGCTGCTGTTGCCCCTCCAGCCGAGGAGAAGGCGGCGGACAAGCGCGGCGCGAAACGTGAGCGGCCGGAAAAAGTTAAGGATGAAAAGCCGACCAAGTACGGTCGCAAAGAACTGCATGTTACGGCCGGAAAAACGGGGCGGCGTAAGAAAAAGACACGAACCGCCTATGGCGCAGTGTCTTCTGCGCCGACCGAGCATGGGTTTGAAAAACCGATGGCTCCCGTTGTGCGTGATGTCTCTCTGCCCGAGACGATTACTGTCGGCGAGCTGGCGCAGAAGATGGCAGTCAAGGCCGCCGAAGTCATCAAGGTGATGATGGGCATGGGCACCATGGTGACCATTAACCAGGTACTGGATCAGGAAACCGCGAGCATCGTGGTGGAAGAGATGGGGCATCGGGCGATATTGGTGAGTGATAATGCCCTCGAGCAAAGCCTGGCCAAACCAGAGCATGAGGAAGGTGAGCAGATTACCCGCGCGCCCGCCGTGACCATTATGGGTCACGTTGATCATGGTAAAACCTCGCTGCTCGACTATATCCGCAAGGCCAAAGTGGCGGCGGGCGAGGCCGGTGGTATCACCCAGCACATCGGCGCCTATCACGTTGAAACCGGACGCGGCCCGATTACCTTCCTCGATACGCCCGGACATGCGGCATTTACCGCGATGCGTGCGCGTGGTGCGAAAGCGACCGACATTGTGGTGCTGGTGGTTGCCGCGGACGATGGTGTGATGCCGCAAACCAAAGAGGCAATCATGCATGCCAAGGCTGCTGAAGTGCCGATGATCGTTGCGATCAACAAAATTGATAAAGAGCAGGCCCAGCCGGATCGTGTCAAACAGGAATTAGTGGCTGCCGAAGTGGTGCCCGAAGACTGGGGTGGTGATACCCAGTTTATTCATGTTTCTGCGCACACCGGTGAAGGCGTTGACGAGTTGCTGGAGGCGATTATCCTGCAGGCGGAAGTGCTTGAGCTTAAGGCGGTGACTGATGCGCCGGCACGGGGCGTGGTGATTGAATCACGGCTTGATAAAGGACGCGGTGTGGTGGCTACGGTATTGGTGCAGAGCGGTACCTTGCGCAAGGGCGACATTGTGCTTGCCGGCCAGGAGTATGGTCGTGTGCGAGCCTTGATGGATGAAAACGGCAAGGTGACAACCGAAGCGGGTCCGTCCATTCCGGTGGAGATTCTGGGTCTGTCCGGTACCCCAAGTGCCGGTGATGAGGTGATGGTGATCGCTGATGAACGCAAGGCGCGTGAAGTGGCGCTGTTCCGTCAAGGCAAGTTCCGCGATGTGAAGCTTGCGCGCCAGCAAAAGGCCAAGCTGGAAAACATGTTCTCCCAGATGGAAGAAGGCGAAGTCAACACCCTTAACCTGGTGGTGAAGGCGGATGTGCAGGGTTCTGTTGAGGCCTTGAGTGATGCGCTGACCAGTTTGTCGACCGATGAGGTGCGCGTGAAGATTGTCGCCAGCGGCGTGGGCGGCATTAACGAATCTGACGTCAATCTGGCGGTCGCATCGTCGGCGGTGATGATCGGTTTCAACGTGCGTGCGGATGCCTCCTCAAAACGCCTGATCGAAGAGGAAGGTATCGATCTTCATTATTACAGCGTGATTTATGACGCGATCGATGAGGTGAGAAACTCCCTCACTGGCATGCTGGCGCCACAGTTCAAGGAACAGATCGTTGGTCTGGCCGAGGTGCGTGATGTATTCCGCTCACCCAAACTGGGCGCGATTGCCGGTTGTATGGTCACTGAAGGTGTAGTGAAGCGTAACAACCCGATCCGCGTGTTGCGTGACAATGTTGTGATCTACGAAGGCGAGCTCGAATCACTGCGTCGCTTCAAGGATGACGTGAACGAGGTACGTTCGGGCACGGAGTGTGGTATCGGCGTGAAGAACTACAATGACGTGAAGCCTGGCGATCAGATTGAAGTCTTCGAGCAGGTGCAGGTTAAACGGACCTTGTGATGCAAGCGTACCGCGCCTGTTCGCGGTACGTATTCATAGGCCTTCAGAGATCGTGGTAGGGCGTACTGTTGGTGGGCCATTGTTGTGCCGCAGCGGCGCAACACCTGCTGGCCAATAAAAGTTGAGAAACTCTGGTTGAGGAATAATCGTTGAGAAGGTACGAGCATGGCAAAAGAGTTTAGCCGTACCCGCAGGGTGGCGGATCAGATTCAGCGCCATATGGCCGAGCTCATTCAGATGGAGCTGGGCGATCCGCGTGTCGGTATGGTGACCATCACCGGCGTGGATGTGACCCACGAATTTGAACGTGCCCGTGTCTATTTCACCGTGCTGGGCAGCTCTCTGGGTGAAAAGGCGCATCCGGATAAGCCGGCGGTTGAAAATGAGCAGGCCAGGATAACCGCCGATGTGCTCAACAAGGCCGCGGGGTATCTGCGCACGGCGCTGGCCCGCCGCCTAAAATTGCGCACCACTCCGCAGCTAGTTTTCATCTACGATTCTTCAATGGAACATGGCAACCGCTTGACCGATCTGATTAACAGCGCTGCGGCGAGCGATTCCGCCAACAGTGATGCGGATGATTCCGGTCAATAGCTCCGACTGCTTTCCTGGCCATTCATCGGCCGTCATCCCGCACCATCGTAGTCATCCTTGGTCTTTTATTCTGATCGTGCGCACCGGCGCATATCAATCAGTAGTGGAGTTTTAACGTGGCACGAAGACGTAACCGTGGCCGGCAGGTGGATGGCGTACTGCTATTGGATAAACCCACCGGCATCACTTCCAATGCGGCCCTGCAGAGGGTCAAGCGACTCTTTAATGCCAACAAGGCCGGCCACACCGGTAGCCTCGATCCCTTGGCCTCCGGCATGTTGCCGATCTGTCTGGGTGAGGCGACCAAGATTTCCGGCTTTCTGTTGTCGGCGGACAAGGAATATCGGGCCAGCCTGAGGCTGGGCGTTACCACCGACAGTGCCGATGCCGATGGCGTCGTGGTACAGACCCGGCCCGTGGAGGCCTTTGCGGACTCGCGGCTGCGTGAGGTGCTGGAGAGCTTTCTCGGCCCGATCTCGCAAATCCCCCCCATGCACTCGGCCATCAAGCAGAATGGGCAGCCCCTCTATAAGCTGGCCCATCAGGGCATCGAGGTCGCGCGCGAGCCGCGTGAGGTGACAATCCATTCCCTGGAATTGCTGCGCCACGAAGATGACGCGCTGGATATCGCAGTGCGCTCCTCCAAGGGCACCTATATCCGCACCCTGGCCGCGGATATCGGCGAAATGCTGGGCTGCGGCGCGCATATCACCCTGCTGCGTCGTACCGGTGTAGGCGCCCTGGATGGCCACAAAATGCACAGCCTTGAGTCCCTGGAGGCCCTGGTCGAGCAGTCCGGTGTCAGCGCCCTGGACGCGCTGCTGCTGAGCATGGACGCGACCCTGCCGGACTGGCCGGAGGTGTGCCTCTCTGCCGACGCCAGTTTTTATCTGTGTCAGGGGCAGCCGGTGTTTGTGCCCCAGCTTCAGGCGCGCGGCAGCGTTCGTCTGTACGCGCCTGAGCGGCGTTTCCTCGGACTGGGCACGGTGCTGGATGACGGCAGGGTGGCGCCGAAACGGCTGCTGAAAACCGCCTGACCGGCCGCTGCCGGACGCAGGAAAAGGGCCCATTGGCGTGGTGAATTGACACGGAATAGGGTAAAATCCCGCTCGCTCGGCAGGCTGGACCTAGTAACCGGCTGGCGAGAAAAGCATTTTTTTAAATTTCACTATTTATATTTCACTAGGAGACAATCATGTCTTTAGATGCTGCACAGAAACAGGAAATCACCAAGCAATATGCCCGTGGCGAAGCCGATACCGGTTCCCCTGAAGTTCAGGTCGCGTTGTTGAGCGCGCGTATCAATGATCTGTCGGATCATTTCAAAAGCCACATTCATGACCATCATTCACGCCAGGGCCTGCTGCGCATGGTGAGCCGTCGTCGTAAATTGTTGGACTATCTCAAGAAAAAGAATGTTGAGCGTTATCGCGAGCTGATTGCAAGTCTTGGTTTGCGTCGTTAATTGATGTAACGCTTCGGCTGTCGCGGAGCCCTTGCATACCTGCCAGGGCTCCGATTTCAGGACGCGCCTACTCTATAAAAACAGACAAAAATTCAACGCAATAATTCTTAACGCTGTAATTCCTAAGGAGAACCCATTCAAAAATGGCTATCAAGAAAGTCGTACAATTTGGTGATCACACGGTAACGCTTGAAACGGGTGAGATCGCTCGTCAGGCCGGCGGTGCGGTGATGGTGAGCATGGGTGATACCAGCGTGTTTGTGACCTGTGTCGCTCGCAAGACCGCGGAACCGGGTCGGGACTTTTTTCCGTTAACGGTCAATTACCAGGAACGGACGTATGCCGCGGGCAAGATCCCGGGTGGCTTCTTTAAGCGTGAAGGGCGTCCCAGCGAAAAGGAGACTCTGACCAGCCGTCTGATCGATCGTCCGCTGCGGCCATTGTTCCCCAAAGGTTTTGTGAATGAGGTTCAGGTTATTGCCACGGTAATGTCGCTGGATCCCGAAATCGATCCCGATATGGCTGCGATGATTGGTGCCTCCGCCGCCGTCAGTCTGTCCGGTGTGCCCTTTTCCGGTCCGATCGGTTGCGCCCGTGTGGGTTATGCCGATGGCCAGTATTTATTGAATCCCTCCGCCACCGCCTTGCGCACCTCAGCGCTGGATCTGGTGGTTGCCGGCACCGCGGACGCCGTGCTGATGGTAGAGTCCGAGGCACGTGAGTTATCCGAAGAAGTGATGCTGGGTGCCGTGACCTACGGACACGAACAGATGCAGGCCGTGATCACTGCGATACGTGAACTGACTGCTGAGGCCGGTATGGTTGCCTGGGACTGGACGGCGCCCGAAAGCAACGACGCCCTGGCCGCTGCGGTCAAGGCCGCGGGTGAAGCGCCATTAACCAGCGCCTACCAGATCAGCGACAAACAGGCACGCTATGACGAGTTGAACGGTATTCGTTCCAGTATCGTCGATCAGGTTTGCCCGCAGGGCGAGGAATCGACCTACGCCATTGCCGATGTCAAAGAGGCCATTGGCAAGCTGGAAAAATCCATTGTGCGTAGCCGTGTGCTGGCCGGCGAGCCGCGTATCGACGGACGTGACACGCGCACCGTGCGTCCGATCACGGTGAAAACCGGTATCCTGCCGCGGACTCATGGCTCGGCGCTGTTTACCCGCGGTGAAACCCAGGCCATCGTGGTGACCACGTTGGGTACCGCACGCGATGCCCAGTTGATCGACGCGATTGAAGGTGAGCGTAAAGAACACTTTATGCTGCATTACAACTTCCCCCCTTACTGTGTTGGTGAAACCGGTTTTGTGGGCAGTCCCAAGCGTCGTGAAATCGGCCATGGCCGACTGGCGAAGCGCGGTGTGGCGGCGGTTATGCCCAGTGTTGAGGAGTTTCCGTACTCGATTCGCGTCGTCTCCGAGATTACTGAGTCGAACGGTTCCAGCTCCATGGCCTCGGTCTGTGGTTCCAGCCTGTCGATGATGGATGCCGGTGTTCCATTGAAGGCGCCGGTGGCGGGTATTGCCATGGGCCTGATCAAAGACGACGGAAAATTTGCGGTGCTATCCGACATCCTGGGTGATGAAGATCACCTCGGCGACATGGATTTCAAGGTGGCCGGTACCGAAAACGGTGTGACTGCCTTGCAGATGGATATCAAAATCACCGGCATTACTCACGAGATTATGAAACAGGCCCTGAGCCAGGCCACCGAGGGACGTTTGTTTATCCTGGGTGAAATGAACAAGGTCATTTCCGAAACCCGCGTAGAGATGTCCAGGTTTGCACCCCGTTATATCACCATCAAGATTCACCCGGACAAAATCCGTGACGTGATCGGTAAAGGTGGCGCGACGATTCGTTCCATCACCGAGCAGACGGGTGCTGGCGTGGATATTGAAGACGACGGAACCATCAAGATTTCCTCGGTTGACAGTGCGGCAGGCGAGCAGGCACTGAAGCTTATCGAACAGATCACGGCGGATGTTGAAGTCGGCGTGGTCTATGAAGGTAAGGTTGCCAAGCTGATGGATTTCGGCGCCTTCGTCACCATCCTGCCGGGCAAGGACGGGCTGGTGCACATCTCGCAGATATCGGAAGAGCGTGTTGAAAACGTCAGCGATAAACTATCGGAAGGCGATATCATCAAGGTCAAGGTGCTGGAGATCGACAAGCAGGGCCGCATTCGCCTGAGCATGAAAGCCGTCGAAGAGGCCTGAACGACACAATGCTGTGCCGTCTATAAAACGAAAGGGGCCGCTGGCCCCTTTTTTGTGGCGCCGAGATGAGTGCCGACGGTGGGTGTTTTTCTCAAAATGAAAATGGACTAAAATCGCGCCAACACTATATGGTGCTTACGGTAAGGAAATTCCGCGCAAAGGGATGAGGTATTATGACAAAAGCAATTAAAACGGCCGTTTTTCCGGTCGCCGGTCTGGGTACACGCTTTCTGCCTGCCACCAAGGCAAATCCAAAAGAGATGCTGCCCATCGTGGATAAACCGCTGATCCAGTATGCAGCAGAAGAGGCTATTGCTGCGGGAATCACCGAGCTGGTGTTTGTCACCAGTAGCAGTAAGCGCGCGATTGAGGATCATTTTGATCGGAACTTTGAACTTGAAAGTGTGTTGGAGGCCCGTGCAAAAGACGACCTGCTGGCGGTGGTGAGAGGTGTCCTGCCCAAGGGCGTTAGCTGCGTCTACATTCGTCAACCGGAAGCATTAGGGCTTGGCCACGCGGTGCTGTGTGCAAAGAATGTGGTGGGTGATAATCCATTCGCAGTCATTTTGGCCGATGACCTTATTGATGATGGCGGCAAGGGGTGTTTGTCGCAAATGACGGCCATCCACAACGATCGTCAGTGCAGTCTGCTGGGCGTGGAAAGGGTTAATAAGGAAGATACGGATAAATACGGTGTTGTGAGGGCGGATATGAGCGAAGGCCGCACCGGCAGGATTGAGGAAATTGTCGAAAAGCCAAAGCCGGACGTCGCGCCATCCAATCTCGCCGTGGTCGGGCGTTATATCCTGTCACCCAGAATATTCGAGATCCTGGAAATCACCGGGCAGGGTGCCGGCGGGGAGATTCAGCTGACCGATGCCATTGCTGAACTGTTGAAGGAAGAGGACGTGCTGGCGTATGAATTTGAGGGGAAACGATATGACTGTGGCAGTAAGCTCGGTTATCTGACAGCGACAGTTGAATATGCCCTCAAGCATCCAGAGTTGCGCGAGGATTTCTTGCAGTATCTGCGAAGCTACTGTTTCCCGTCAGAATAGCTTGAGGTGGAAAATCAGGTTTCGTCGCGGAGTGAGGGGTTGATGAGTGAGTCAATCTCGGTGATCAAGGCCCCGAAACCTCCGCTCAAATCACCGTCTTCTGTCTGCAGGCTTTTTTGAAAGTCGATCGTCAAACGATACAGTTTTGGTACATCGCAGTAACTCATTCCGCCAATGAATCGGTGCACCTCGTTGCGCAGTGAATCCCGGTCTTTTGTTGCATATGCGCTAACAAGCGCCTGCCGGGTGCCGGGTAGTTCGGCCAGCAACATTTCATTCATGGCGGCAGAGAGGTTCTTGTCGAGGCCCAGACGATCCACACTGGCCAGCCTGTCTGAGGTAGTGATTTTTGGCGGCTGAATCGTGGCTGGCAGCTGCCTGGAATGAATCCGATACACAATTTCGTGCAGTAGTTCATCAACCGCGATGGGCTTTTCCAACACATCATCCAGACCGGCTTCCCGGTACTTCAGGTCATTGTTATCTACGCTGATCGCGGTCAGGCCAAGTATCGGCGTGTGATGGTTTGCATCTTCCAGATTGCGGATTATGCGAGTCGCTTCGATGCCATTCATGATGGGCATGTTGATGTCCATTAATACCACGTCGAATTTTTTTTTGGTGAATTCATCGATCGCCATTTTACCGTTATTGACGATTACCGTTTCCGCGCCAGATCGCTGGAGGATGGTTGATATGAATTTTGCATTAATCATGTTGTCTTCAGCAACCAGTACGCTGAATCCATCGAGTCTGTTCAGGGCGGGTAATGTTGCGGATGCGGATGCGTCTGCGTCGGCGGGGCTGTCAACGGCCTTGTTTTTCGAGGTAATGCGGGCTAGCAGGGTAATTAAATCGGCTCTTCGAAAGGGCCGCAGTAGATGGTTGTGAATAGCATGCTCCCATAGTTTGGCCCGAGTATCCGTTTTTGACAGTTTGATAATCGCCACCGATTTTTCGTTCAGGTGCGGGTTGTGGCTGAAAATATCAGCAATATTGTCTATTTCGTCGGCCGATACATTAAAGGCATAGGCATCGGCTTCACTGCTGTTGCCTATTGAATCCGTTAGGTCATCAATGGTGTGATATTCAATGACAGAGAGGCCCAGCTTGCGCAAGCTATGCGTGATGCACAGCAGTGAAAGTTCATTACTGTCATACACGGCAACCGACCTTGCTTTGAAGGGCGGTATTTTTTCAACCAGGGTATTCTCCTGGGGATCAAGGCTGCATTCAAAGCTGAACCAGAATGTCGAGCCTTCATTGAGGCGGCTTTCAACCCCGATATCACCGTTCATTGCTTTGGCGAGGGATTTTGATATTGAGAGCCCCAGGCCAGCACCGCCATGTTTTCGGGTATCGCTTTCATCGAGCTGTGAAAATGAATGGAACAGCCGTTGCTGATTTTTTTCCGAAATACCAGGCCCCTGGTCGCTGACTGATATTTTGACAAGGGCGGTGTCCTTGTTGCGTGTTTCAATCATCGCCCGCACGATGATAATCCCCCGGTCGGAAAACTTTATCGCATTGCCTATCAGGTTGATGAGGATCTGTTTAATCCGCCCCTGAGGTCCGATGACGTTTTCAGGCGTGTCATCATAAAATAACGTCGCGAGTTCCAGACCTTTTTCACTCATTGATGGCGATAGCAGTATTTCGACATCTTCAATGCATTCGTGAAGATTGAAGGGGGCGTTGTCGAGAGATAGCTTTCCTGCCTCGAACTTTGCAAGATCTAGCACATCGTTAATGATGAAAAGCAGATTTTGCGAGGATTGCTCGATAGTGCCCAGATAGTCCAGCTGTTCATCCGTTAATCTTGTGTTTTTGAGCAGGCGAATAAATCCCAGTATGCCATTCATCGGTGTGCGAATTTCGTGGCTGATATTGGCGAGAAAGGATGACTTCGCCTGGCTGGCGGATAATGCCTCCTGTCTGGCGATAGTCAGATCGTAATTCTTGTGTTCGAGGAGTTCCAGCGATTCGCGTAATTTTCCGGTGGCTTTTTCAATCTGTTGCTGGGAGTCTCGATGGGACGTTTTTATGGAACGTAGCATGCCGCGGATTCCCTCTTCGAGAGACAGTAATTCGCCTGTCGAATAGGTGTTGATCGGTATGTTCAGGTTACCCTTTTCTATTTCTTTTACGGCATTGGTGAGTGTGATGATCGGCGCCGTAATGCGACGGCTGATCGTTGTACCTAGATAAATGCTGCTGGCGAGAATGATCAGGGTGATGAACAGGGTTTCTGTCGTGGCCTTTCGTTTGCGTTTCAGGGTGAGCTCATTGGACATCTCAATAACGACCCAGCCGATAACCGATGGGAGCGTTTCTTCGCCCTCATCGAAGTCGCTGATGGCTATGGTGTTCTGGATGATCGGTTTGCTGAAGACGCGGTTATTGGTGCTGGGGATTTTATTCTCGGTGGCTGTTGGTTTTGGCGATTGAGTGACTGGCCGCTGTATCAGCGGTGTGCCCTGATCGTCGGTGATGGTAATTGAAACCACATTGTCTTCTTTGTAGGCGCTATCCACCAGCGGGTTAAGCAGGCTGAGGTTACCGGAAAACAGGCTGTATTCACTGGCGGAAGCCAGGTGGCTGGCGATGTCGTCGCCCTTGTCCGTGAGGGCGGCCTCGATGTCATGGTTTTGCTTGCTGGCAAAATAGCTGAAAAATATGATGCATGCGGCTGTGGTCGGAATAATGGCCAGTAATAGCACGCGCGTCCGGATGCTGGGGAAGTTCATTGGGTTTTCTCCAGGATCTTCAATAACTGATCCTTTATCTCTGTCTCGCTGGATACCGGGATCACCAGTGATTTGGCGACATTTCGATTGATCGCGATCTCAAAATATTTCGGGTAGGAGCCTTGCTCCGGGAAGTTGAGACCGGAAGCAAGAATCCTCACCAGTGTGTCTGCGGTCTGCTCGGCGATCTGCTGCGCGGTTGAATAGACCGCCGCCAGGGCGCCGGCTTTTACATAAGAAGCCGAATAGGCAATGACAGGGGTCCGCTGTCGATAGGTGGTGAGCAGGATATTCTTGGCGGTGTCGCGGTTAAAAATCTGCGCATCCGGAAACGCCATAAACACATCCGTGTCACTGAGCACATACGATAGTTTACTGATGAGGTTGTCCGTTCGTTTGACGGTTTCAATATGGTAACTACTGCCCATCTTCTGCAGGGCCGATTCGATCTCTCCCTGTGGTGAGTTCTCGCCGATGAGGACGCCCAGTTTTTGGCTGTTGCCCAACAGTAGTCTTGCCAGGGCAATCTGCCGTTCAGGGGGATTGTCGATAAAGATGGCGGTGCTTTTTATATTGGCCTTGCGGAGGGCGGCGCGATAGTGATCGTAGGTCTGTTTGGGGATCAGGGTTGCTATGATCGGTAATGAGGGACTGATCTCTGCTGTCGTCGCGATCGCACCCTGACCAATGGTCAGCAGCAGATCCTGCTGTCTGGCCTTTTCCCGGAGTGGCACGGTTGCTGCTGTGCCATTTAAAAACTCGACCGTAAAGGCTACCTGGGTATTTGTCTCCCTCAGTACGGCACTGTTTGTGACGGCAGTCTGCAGGGTGTCGATCATATCCGTATAGATCGCGCTGCTGCCGCTGCTGACGATCAGAATGCGATAGGTTTTTGCCAGTGCATGCCCGGTGGATAGCAGGAACAGCAGCGCCACGACACTGATGTAGGTCAGTATCGATTTCTTCTTTCCCTGAAGAGCTGCCGGGTGATGTCTCATTATCTAGGCTTGTGTGCCTGTCTTGTCCTGGTTATGGGCATGTCTATCGATTATTTCTAATCAAGCTGGGCAGAAACCGTTACGTATTGCTGTGTCTCGGCCACATTCTCCGATCGCCAGTCGATATAGCCATCGCCGATGTTTTGTACGACAAAGGCCAGTTCACCGCTGACGCCCGATGCCCTGAAGGGAAAGCCGACGCGCACGTTGACGTGCTGATAGCCAGGCAGTGGGTCGCCCGAACCGAGTCCGTTGCTCTCACTGACGCGGTAATACAGCAGGCTGCTGCTGATGCCGCTGGGAAAGTGATGCAGGGCAAGGATGGAGGTGATGTGGCGGGGGGCGGTCTCGTCGAGTTTTTCAGAGGAAATGTTAGGGTTTTCACTTTTGATGTCCGTCAATGAGCGTGACAGAATCAGGCGACTAGCCGGTGTCGGTGAAAAATCCAGATTGGCCTCGGCGCCCCTGATGTGGGCATCGGTGAGGTTGTCATATCTCTCATACTCACCAAGCAGAGGATCGGCCGGATTGGGGATGCTGTTTTCGTCCAGCGAGATGAGGCCGTGCAGGTTTTCACGGAACAGCTTCAGGTCGAAGGAGAGTTTGTTGCGCGTGAGGTCGGCGTGATAACCCAGCTCATACGCGGTAATTTTCTCCGGGTTGAGATCTTCGTTACCCACCCAGATAGTGGTCGTAAAGTCGAAGGGTGGTGCCGGGTAATTTTCAATCGGGATGCGGAAGTTGGATCGCGCCTCGGTGAGGGTAGGAGTACGCGTGGCGCGGCTGGCGATGAGGCGGATCGACTGTTGCGGCGTAAAGGAATAGTTGAGGCCGAGGCGCGGCGAGAATTCATAATCGGCCAGATCGGAGCGCTCCAGCATCGCCCCCAGATTGAGGGTGAGATTGGGCTTTAGGCGCCACTCCACATTGCTGAAGCCGCGCGCCACCTGATTGTAGAAATATTTCCGGCTGCCGGTGTAGCCGGTCGCGGGGTCGGTGCCAAACAGGTGCGGGCCACTGGCCGCATCCTGACGCAGGCCCAGTCCCCACACCAGACGCGCCTTCTCCTCTAACTGCCTGGTATGTTGCAGTTCAAGGTCAAAGCGTTCCGCGCGTGTCGAGCTGTCGCGGATGATATGCACCGCCGGTGGCAGGACGACATCAAAGATCTCATTGATGTCCTCCAGGGTGTGGAAGAATTGCAGGCTGACGGCATCGTCATTGTCGATCTGTCGTTGCCAGCGGATCTGTTCAAAATTGATGTTGATGTCGCGGTCCTCGGTGGTCAGCAGGGTTTTGGAGTCGATCTCCCTGATGCCGCGCGTGGCGCCGGCCTGAAACAGCACGCTGTCCCTGGCGCTGGCCTGATAGTCGGCGCGAAAACGCGCGGTTTTCAGGTTGCGATCATCCTCGCGGGCCTCGAAGCCATCGTCCTTGTTGATGTTGGCGGTAATGCGGTAGTCGAAGCCACCCCCTGTATTGCCGTAGCGCACCGTGGCGTCTCGCGCGCCGTTGCTGCCGTGGGTGCCCCGCACAAAGGTGCCGCTGGTGGCGGAGGCGTGCTGGGTAATGATGTTGATCACACTGAGGAAGGCGTTACTGCCGTAACTGGCGGAGTTGGGACCGCGGATCACCTCGATGCGTTCAATGTCGTCCATCGCCAGGGGCAGGTTTGCCCAGTCCACACCGCCAAACACTGGCGAATAGACCGAGCGGCCATCAACCAGCACCTGCATGCGGGCGAGGTATTCGGTAGAAAGGCCGTGGTAGGTGACGATGGGGGAGTGGCCGCTGTCCCGGCTCACCACGAAGCCGGGCACCATGCGAAACAGGTCGACGATTTCCCGCGCGCCTGAGGCGCGGATCATCTCCCGGTCGATGATGGAGATCGCCGCCGGGGCCTCGGTGATCGGTTGCGCCAGTCGGGTGGCCGTCAACACCATGGGGATGTCCGCCAGGAAGTCTTCTTCCGACAGCGCGGCGAGGGTGACGGGTTCCAGCGCATAGGCCGGGGATAGACAGGCGAGGGCAAGCGTGGCGGCGAAAAGACAGTGTAGGGAGAGGCGTTGAGGCTCTGGCGCTGGTGTGATTATTTTCATTATCAAGCGATCTCTTTTGTGTGCCGCCCAGTGGTTCTGATCCGTATCTCTACGAGGCGATATCAACGGGAGGTTGGCTGTCCTGCAACCTGGGTTCATTCTATCAGCCCTGACGGTACGATTCCGCCATTTGGCTGCACATTTGGGGCGCTGAGCTCATTCAACAACACGCTTTGTCCCCAGCTCCCCTTGATTAAATAGACGAGATCAGTACATTAGGCGTCTCTTTTTCACCGCCGGTTATACAACATGACATTTCCCACCATCGAGTCCTTTGTTGGCAACACCCCCCTGGTGCGCCTGCAACGCCTGCCCGGCGAGACCAGCAATAGCATCCTGGTCAAGCTTGAAGGCAATAATCCTGCGGGTTCGGTCAAAGACCGCCCGGCACTGAGCATGATCCAGCACGCCGAGGCGCGGGGAGAGATCTGCCCCGGCGATACGCTGATTGAGGCCACCAGCGGCAACACCGGCATCGCCCTGGCCATGGCGGCCGCCATCAAGGGGTACCGCATGGTGTTGATCATGCCCGAGCACATGAGCGTCGAGCGGCGCGGGGTGATGAAGGCCTTTGGCGCCGAGATCGTGCTGGTCAGCCAGCAACAGAGCATGGAGGGTGCGCGTGATCTGGCGCAACAGATGCAGGCCGAGGGCAGGGGGCGGGTGCTGGATCAGTTTGCCAATCCCGATAACCCGCGGGCCCACTATGAGGGCACGGCGCCGGAGATCATGCGGGATACCGCCAACCGCATCACCCACTTTGTGAGCGCGATGGGCACCACGGGCACGATCATGGGCTGCTCGCGGTATTTCAAAGAGGTGAAGCCGAGCATCGAGATCGTCGGCGTGCAGCCGACCGAGGGCGCCTCCATCCCCGGCATTCGCCGCTGGCCCAGGGAATACCTGCCGACGATCTATGATGAGACCCGGGTCGATCGCATCCTCGATATCTCCCAGCAGGACGCCGAAAACACCACCCGGGCACTGGCCGCCCGGGAGGGCATATTTGCCGGCATCTCCTCCGGGGGCGCGGTCGCCGCGGCCCTGGAGCTGTCGGCGCAGGTGGAAAACGCGGTGATTGTGGCCATCATCTGCGATCGCGGTGACCGCTATCTTTCGACGGACGTGTTTCCGGCCTAGAGCGCAGCCCTGTTTGTCTCTCACGGCCGCTACGCCGGTGTGACGAACAATCCCTATTCCTATTCCTATTAATTAATGCACTAGAAACCCGAGTCCCCCATGTCCCGACGTCGCCATAAAAAACTTCCCACCGAACCGGTGCGCGCCACCATTACGGCCATGGCCCATGATGGGCGTGGCATCAGCCATATCGACGGCAAGGTCATCTTTATCGCGCGCGCCCTGCCGGGTGAAGAGGTGATGTTCCGTTACACCCGGAAACACGGCAAGTTTGACGAGGGCGATGTGGTCGAGGTGCTGACGCCATCCCCCCAGCGGATTGCGCCGCGTTGTCCGCACTTTGGCGTCTGCGGTGGCTGTAGCCTGCAACACCTGAGCCCGGAAGATCAGATTCGCGCCAAGCAGGACCGCCTGCTGGAAAATCTGCAGCACCTCGGCAAGGTCACACCCGGCGAAATCCTGCCGCCGCTCACGGCGGCGCCGTGGGGTTATCGCCGAAAGGCGCGCCTGGGGGTGAAGTTCATGCGCCGCGAGGCCGTGGTGCGGGTCGGCTTTCGTGAGAGGCACAGCGCCTTTCTGACCGATGCCAAACAGTGTGATGTGTTGCACGAGGCCATTGGTTCGCGCCTGGGCCAGTTTGGCGAACTGGTGAATCAGTTGTCGGTGCGTGACAAGATTCCACAGATCGAGGTGGCCGTCGGCGACCAGCAGGTCGCCCTGGTATTTCGTCATTTGGAACCCCTGAGCGACGAGGATGAACAGCGATTACGCGCCTATGGCGAGCGCGAAAAACTCGGCATCTTTGTGCAGCCCAAGGGGCCAACCACGATCCGGCGCCTGTGGCCGGCCGTGTCCGCAGACCGGCCCGACGACTTCGTCCTGAGTTATGCGCTGCCGGCCTATGATGTGACCCTGCAGTTTCTGCCCACCGACTTTACCCAGGTCAACGCCGAGCTCAATATCCAGATGATCGACCGCGCGGTCGCCCTACTCGAACTGACCCCGCAGGATCGGGTGCTGGACCTGTTCTGTGGACTGGGCAATTTTTCCCTGCCCATGGCCCGCAGGGCCGGGCGGGTGGTGGGGGTGGAGGGTGAGCAGAGCCTGGTGGAAAGGGCGCGTGAAAATGCGCAACGTAACCGGATCCAGAATGTCGAGTTCCACATGGCCGATCTCAATGGCGATCTCGCGGCCGAGCCCTGGTATGGCGAGGGGTTCAATAAGCTGTTGCTCGACCCGCCACGCAGCGGCGCGCCGGTGGTAGTGGAAAAGCTGCTGAAACCCCTGCCGCAACGGATCGTCTATGTCTCCTGCGATCCGGCCACCCTGGCGCGGGATGCCGGTGTGCTGGTGAATCAGCACGGCTACACCCTGGTCAGCACCGGGGTGATGGACATGTTTCCGCACACCGCGCACGTGGAATCGATCGCCTTGTTTATCAGGGACTAATACGGCTAAGTGCTGAGTAACTACCACCTGTAGGGCGCAATAACCGAAGGGCATTGCGCCATATCCCCTAAGATAGTGCCGAGTAAAAGCCATCGCTCTTAGCACTTAGACATGCGGCGCAATGCCCTTCGGTTATTGCGCCCTACGGACTATATTATTTCGGTCAGGTTGGGTGAGTGTAAAAATGTACTTGGCTAACACCGGCGCAGTGCGCAAGCTGCCCGTTATTCCTTGTGTCGAACCAGGGCCGAGTGCTCAAACTGAATCCCATGCCAGCCATGACGCATGAAGGTGCGGATATTGGCGTGGTCATTGGCCTGCGGATGCTGTAACACGTCTTCTCGATAGTATTTCCCAAAACAGGCCAGCGTCTCTTCTTCATTCAGACCTTCCAGGGTGGCGAAGGCAAAAATCTTGCACGAACCTTCATTGCTGCCGGGCTGGTTTATCACCATGTCATGTCCCTGGCCGTTGGTGAAATGGGTCGGCGTGTAATCGTAGTAGTCATCGATACAGTCAATCACCTCCTCGAACTCCACCGTCTCGGGCCGGGTCTTGATGCGCGTAAGCAGTTCTTCGATCGTCATGGTTAATTATCGTCGTTGATTGTTGGTGTCAATTGTTGGTGTCAATTGTTGGAGAAAAGTGTTGTCGTTGATTTTGGGCATGCAGGATGGCCATGAACGCCCATGCAGAAATTATTTTCCCAGCGTGCGTATCTGGAACTCGAGATTTTTTTGATTCAGCGCCGGTGCGAGGGCCAGATTTTCCCGCAGCATCTTGCTGCTGCTAGGCGCACCAATAAACACCCCGATGGCATTCTCATAGGCCGGCAGGCTCAGCTGGAAACTGGATCTGAAGTGGCGCGCGATGCCGGGTTCCGCCACACAGGCACTCTGTTTCAGCGCCTTGCTGCCAATGAAATTGATTACCAGGGTGCCGTTTTTATTGAGATGGCTTAACAGTGTATTGCACCAGGGCGTATCAATGGCGACGGCACGCTCCACATCATCCTCGTTGCCGAACAGGTCATCAATGATGAGGTCAAACGGCGGACCGTCATAGTCCCGTAACCACTGCACGGCATCCGCATGGTGCAGGGTCGCCATGTGTTTTTTGATACCAAAAAACTGTCGCGCAATCTGTAGATGGATCTCGCTGAGTTCAACGCCGATGATCTCAGCCGGCCCCACAAAACGCCGTAGCAGATGAATGGCCGAACCCCCGCCGACGCCGAGCAGCAATACCCGGCGGATACGTCCCGGCGGCCGGAAGAAGGCCGGCACCACCAGCAAATCCCAGATCCCGCCACTGTTCGGCCGGTCCGGGTGATATTGGCTGTGAAACACGCCATTGCTGTACAGGCGCCGGGTCTTGCCGGCGGTGCGTACTTCATAGCAGGTATCTTTGGTCTGTTTTTGCCAGAGTATGGCCATCGGTCACTGTTTGCAGGGTTGTCTAAAAATGCGTGAATTTAATGTGTGAGATTAGCGCATGAGTTTTTTGTATTTGATGCGGTGCGGCTGATCCGCATCCGCGCCGAGACGACGTTTGCGATCGGCCTCGTAGTCGGCGTAGTTGCCTTCAAACCAGACCACTTCGCTGTCGCTTTCAAAGGCCAGGATGTGGGTGGCGACACGATCGAGGAACCAGCGGTCATGGGAGATCACCACCGCACAGCCGGGGAATTCCAGCAGGGCCTCTTCCAGTGCGCGCAGGGTTTCCACGTCCAGATCGTTGGTGGGTTCATCGAGTAACAGCAAGTTGCCGCCGGAGGCGAGCAGCTTGGCGAGATGTACGCGATTGCGTTCACCACCGGAAAGGTCGCCGACCCGTTTTTGCTGATCGGTGCCCTTGAAATTAAAGCGGCTGACATAGGCGCGGGAATTGATCTCCATGCTGCCGACCATCATGTTGTCGTGACTGCCGGAGATCTCCTGCCATACGGTGTTGTCATCCTTGAGGGTATCGCGTGACTGGTCGACGCAGGCGATCTTGACCGTCTCGCCGATTTTCAGTTCACCCCCATCGGGTTTTTCTTCACCGTTAATCATGCGGAACAGGGTGGTTTTACCCGCGCCGTTGGGGCCGATGATGCCGACGATGCCGCCGCGCGGCAGATTAAAACTGAGGTTGTCGTACAACAGGCGGTCGCCGAATCCCTTTTTCAGGTTAGTCGCCTCGATCACCACATCGCCAAGACGTGGGCCGGGGGGAATGAACAGTTCGTTGGTGGCATTGCGCGCGGTAAAGTCCTGATTGCTTAACTCTTCAAAGCGGGCGATGCGGGATTTACTCTTGGCGTGACGGCCCTTGGGCGCGGTGCGCACCCATTCCAGCTCGGCCTTCATCGCTTTGATGCGGGCGCCTTCGGCGCGCTCTTCCTGTTCCAGGCGGGCCTCTTTCTGCTCCAGCCAGGAGGAGTAGTTGCCCTCCCAGGGGATGCCGTGGCCGCGATCCAGTTCCAGAATCCAGCCGGCGACGTTGTCGAGGAAGTAACGGTCATGGGTCACGGCGACCACGGTGCCAGGGTAGTCGTGCAGGAAGCGTTCGAGCCAGGCAACGGACTCGGCATCCAGATGGTTGGTCGGTTCATCGAGCAGCAGCATGTCGGGCTTGGACAGCAGCAGCTTGCACAGCGCGACCCGGCGCCGTTCACCGCCGGAGAGCTTGCTCACATCGGCATCCCAGGGCGGCAGGCGCAGGGCGTCGGCGGCGATCTCCAGGGTGCGTTCCATGTTGTGGCCGTCATTGGCCTGCAGCAGGGCCTCCAGCTCGGCCTGTTTTTTGGCCAGCGCATCGAAGTCGGCATCGGGCTCGGCATAGGCGGCGTAAACGGCGTCCAGCTCCTCCTGCGCGGAGGCAAGATCACCCAGGGCCTCTTCGACGTTGCCGCGCACGTCCTTGCTGTCGTCCAGCTCCGGTTCCTGGGACAGGTAGCCGATCTTGATCCCGGTCTGTGGCCGGGCCTCGCCGATGATGTCGGTATCCAGGCCGGCCATGATGCGCAGCAGGGTGGATTTACCGGAACCGTTGAGACCCAACACGCCGATTTTCGCGCCGGGAAAAAATGACAGGTGGATATTGCGAAGGATCTCGCGTTTGGGCGGGACGACCTTGCCCACACCATTCATTGTGAAAACGTATTGCGCCATGGGAGTTTTTTCTCGATGTTAGGGTGGAACGGCAATTGAAACAGGTTTATCGGATCCAGGTTGAACAATATCAGCTGCCCGACGTGTGCGTGCGGCGCGCCATCATCGGATATTTGCCGTAATATACGACGTTCTGGCGCGTACTTTACCACAGCGCATTCTTGCCGTAACAGGCATCTTGTAACGGAGCAGGACACAGTGAGCGGCAACAACGATCTTCTCGACAGCGGCATTCTCGATGCGCTGCACAGCCTGGGTGATTATGTGCGCTGGGGCGCCAGCCGTTTTCGTGAGGCCCAGCTGTATTTCGGTCACGGCACGGATAATGCTCTCGACGAGGCCCTGTATCTGGTCACCCATGCCCTGCATCTGCCGCCGCAGATCCCGCCCTATATGCTGGCCACGCGCCTGACCCTGGCCGAACGCGACACAGTGCTGGAGCTACTGCGGCGGCGGCTCGATACCCGCCTGCCCGCCGCCTATCTTACCCGCGAGGCCTGGTTTGCCGGTCTGCCGTTTTATGTGGATGAGCGGGTGCTGATACCGCGCTCGCCCATCGCCGAACTGATCGAGGCGGGTTTTGAACCCTGGGTGGAGCCGTCGCAGGTCACGCGCATTCTGGACCTGTGTACCGGCGGCGGCTGCATCGCCATCGCCTGCGCCCTGGCCTTTCCCTTCGCCCAGGTGGATGCCACCGATCTGTCGGCCGATGCGCTGGCGGTGGCCGAGCAGAATGTGCAACGCCATCAGGTGGGTGATCACCTCCACCTGCATCAGGGGGACCTGTTTGCCGCCGTGGCGGGTCAGCGCTATGACCTGATCGTCAGCAACCCCCCCTATGTGGATGCCGAGGACATGGCCGCCCTGCCGCAGGAGTACCGTCACGAACCGGCGCTGGCCCTGGCCTCGGGGCAGGATGGGCTGGATATCACCCGCCGCATCCTCCAGCAGGCGGCGGATTTTCTGACCCCGGAAGGGGTATTGATTGTGGAGGTCGGTAACAGCGCCGCGGCCCTGGTGGAGGCCTATCCCCAGCTGCCGTTCACCTGGCTGGAATTTGAACGGGGGGGCACCCACGTGTTCCTGCTGACCGCCGAACAGCTGTCGGCGTCGACCTCGGCGGACTAGCCCGCCGTCGCATCAGGGGCAATGGCCATCGCCTCGCTGGCGGGCTATAATTCCCCGTCATTCACGGGGGTAAAACCCCAGCGATCTGGTGAGAATCTATGTCCGTCCCCGCCCACCCGTCTGAGTCCTCCGCCGAACAGAAACTGGTCTTCGATCTGGAGCTGATCCGTCGTTACGATCGTTCCGGGCCACGCTATACCTCCTATCCCACCGCGGTAAAATTTGACGAGGCCTTTGGGGAGACCGCCTATCGGGCGATGGCGGAGCGCACCAATGAGCAGAGCAGGGCGCAGCTCCGGGAAGGGGGGCGGCCGACACCGCTATCGCTGTACTTCCACATCCCCTTTTGTGACACCGTGTGTTTTTACTGCGGCTGCAACAAGATCGCCACCAAGGACCGCAGCAAATCCCAGCCCTATCTGGAGCGTGTGTACAAAGAGCTGGCCATGCAGGCGGCCCTGTTTGATGATGACCGCGTAGTCGATCAATTGCACTGGGGTGGTGGTACGCCGACCTTTATCAGCCATCAGCAGATGCGCGAGCTGATGGCAACCACCCGTCAATACTTCCCGTTACACGAGGACGACAGCGGCGAGTATTCCATTGAGATCGACCCGCGTGAGGTGACGCCGGAATCTGTCGCCCTGCTGCGGGAGATCGGTTTTAATCGCATGAGCCTCGGGGTGCAGGATTTCGATCCGCGTGTGCAGAAATCAGTGAACCGCATCCAGAGCGAAGAGCAGACCTTCGCCACTCTCAATGCCGCCAAGGCGGAGGGTTTCAAGTCCGTCAGCATTGACCTGATCTATGGTCTGCCACACCAGAGCGTCGCGAGTTTCGGTGCTACGGTGGACAAGATTATCGCCGCCAGTCCGGACCGCCTGTCGGTGTTTAATTACGCGCACTTGCCGGAGATGTTCAAGCCGCAGCGCCGCATCAATGAAGATGAGCTGCCTTCCGCCACTGAAAAGCTGGATATCCTGCAAGACACCAATGAGCGACTGATCAAGGCCGGCTATGTCTATATCGGCATGGATCACTTCGCCAAACCGGATGACGAGCTGGCCGTGGCGCAGCGCGAGCACACCCTGTACCGGAATTTCCAGGGTTATTCGACCCATGCGGATTGTGATCTGATCGGGCTGGGCGTGACCTCCATCGGCAAGGTCGGCACTGCCTTCAGCCAGAACCAGAAAACACTCGACGCCTATTATGAAGATATTGATGCCGGCCGCCTGGCCGTGTATCGCGGCCTGGAGCTGGATGCGGATGATGTGCTGCGCAGCGAGGTCATCACCCGTTTGATCTGTCATTTCTCACTGCGCCCGGCGGAGATCGAGCAGCGTTTCGGGATCAGCTTCGCGGACTATTTTGCGCCGGAACTGGAAGAGCTTCGGTCCATGGCGGCAGACGGATTACTGGTGATCACCGACGATGCCATTGATGTCGCCCCGGCCGGTCGCCTGCTGATTCGCAACGTCTGCATGGTGTTCGACAAGTATCTGCAGAAATCCTCGCAGCAGCAGTTTTCCAAAGTCATCTAGCCGCAACTAGCCCGCAAGGGATTATCAATACGACTCCGCCCAGGAGAGGTGATTCTCCAGCTGCTCGATGGTGTACTTCTGTTCCGCGATGATTTCTTTCACCACATCGCCCACCGAGATCATGCCGATCAGGCTGTCATTGTCCATCACGGGCAGGTGTCGAATCCGCCGTTGATTGATGATCACCAGGCACTCGTCGACGGTTTGATCCGGGTAGGTGTAGTAAATATGCCGGGTCATGATCTCCTTGACCGGGGTCTGTTTTGAGGTGCGGTCCTTGAGGATCACCTGGCGGGCATAGTCGCGCTCGGAGATGATGCCGATGAGCGTGTCGTCCTGCATGACCGCGAGCGCGCCCACCCGTTTTTCATCCATCATCGCGATGGCATCAAACACGCTGTCTTCCGGGCCCACCGACCAGACATCATGGCCCTTGTTATCCAGTAGTTTTCCGACGCTAATCATTGCATATCTCCTTATCGAAGGTGATGAGGCTCCCTGATAAGGGTTATCGGCCCATAGTTCGGTTTTATGAGTGTGCGCTCAGGGTCTGTGATCCGTTTCCTGTTCCTGTTGACGGCCATCAGTATGCGGGCAGTCTGCCGATAATAGGCCTGTGGGATGGTTACAGCACTCAGAGCCTGTGAAAAATCGACGTCCGCAGTAGGCCGATGGTTTTTTTCACAGGCTCTCAGCTAACGAAGAGATCAAAGGGCATTATGATGATTGAAGATCTGAAGGGTGATGAATCCTGGCGCATGTTCAGGATTATCAGCGAATTTACCGAGGGTTTTGACCGGCTTTCCAATCTGGGATATGCGATATCCATCTTCGGGTCTGCCCGGCTGAAGGAGGCAGACCCGTATTATCAACAATCCATTGAGATCGCCCAGCGCCTCGCCCGCGAACGGTTCGCGATTATCACCGGCGGCGGCCCCGGCGTGATGGAGGCGGCCAACAAGGGCGCCTTTGCCTCCGAGGCAAAATCGGTGGGGCTGAATATTCGGCTGCCGCATGAGCAGTCACCCAACCCCTATCAGGATGTGGTGTTAAATTATCGCTATTTTTTCGTGCGCAAGGTGATGTTCGTGAAGCATTCCATGGGCTATGTCTGTATGCCCGGCGGCTTCGGCACCCTGGACGAGTTTTTTGAATCACTGAACCTGATGCAGACCGCGAAGATCTATCCCATGCCGATGATCCTGTTTGGCGTGAAATACTGGCAGGGGCTGATTGACTGGATGAAGGCCACTATGATTCCGGCCGGCACCGTGGCGGAAGAGGATTTTCGTTACATCACGCTGACCGATGATATGGATGAGGTCGTCTCGATCATGGTCAAACATCGTCAGTGGAAGGAGCAGATGCGCCAGCGGGCCGATGGGCCCGGGAAATAGTCGGTTTAGCTTCGCGGCCTTGTATAGTTCATCATTAATTACTCCTAAACACGTAACGCCGCCTGCACCTCGCGGATCGACTCACCCGTACCTTCCATATCAATAATACTGACCTCGGTGTCCAGTCCCAGTTTCTTAAAGGCGGGCACGGTGCTCCAGGCCACGATGGCCAGGGGGTGGTCCTTTTCGATATAGCTTTGCAGGTTGGCAACCGTCACCACATCGACCATGTCGGCCGGCCCATCATGCTCACGGCCCAGATCCTCGTGTTTCGCCGCGACGTTGATGATGTCCTGCGGAAACTCCCATTTGCTCAGCAGTGCCACGCCGATGGTGGTATGCAGTTCACTAATGATCTCGTCAAGTACCTCCGGATGATCCAGTAGCTGGGGAATATCCTCGGCGTATTTGATGATCGGTAGTGCGCCGATGTCGTGTACCAGGCCGGCGAACATCGCCTGGTCGGCTTTTAATCGGGCCATGCCGGCCAATGCCTGGCTGATGGCCGCGACTTCGGTGCTGTGTTCCCAGAAGGCGCGGAACAGCCTGTCCGTCACCTCCGTGGTGGGCTGGAAGATCTGCTGCACGATCAGGCTGTTGACGGTATTCCGCACCGTGGTATTGCCCATCCGGGTCACCGCCATGTCGACACTGTCGATATGCGTTGTGCCGCGCAGCAGGGGGCTGTTGGCGACCTGAATGAGTTTGGCGGACAGGGCCGCATCGGTACTGATCACCTGCGCCACCGCCTTGGTGTTGGCATTCTCGTCATCCAGGGTATCACGGACCTTTAGCGCGACCTCAGGCAGGCTGGGTAGCACCAGTTTGTCGTTTTCCAGCTCATCAATGAGCTCGGTGAGAATTCGGTTTTTTAGTCCGTTAGGCATAACGTCTCCGCAGTATGTGAACCTTGAGATGCGCCGCCATTCAGGCATCTCTCTAGCCGCTATTGGGTTTCTCTGCCTATTAGCGGGCAGACTGACGGAAAATTTAGTGCACTGTAGCGGACATTCTGGTGCGGACGGGGGTGAAAAAGTGAAGGGCATAGGGTAGTGACACTTACCAAAATGCCCACACCAGGCAGACCTGGTCACCGCTGTGCCACATAATTGGGCATGCGTGAAACAGCGGCCGAGGCGCCCGCACAGAACTGGTGCGCCCTTGGCACGGGAATCCTGCCAGGATTCAGGACTGACAATAATTTTCTTCATATATCAGTCTCTTACAAATACAAATAGTGCTGGCATAGTGTGTGCAAAAGGCCAGAGGTAAGGCGCCTTGCGCCATCGTCTATTTGTATTGGGGAGGTCTGATGCGAGAAAAACTCGTCCTGATTGGCAACGGTATGGCGGGTATGAGGGCCATTGAGGAGTTGCTCGACATTGCGCCGGAGATGTACGACATCGTCGTGTTCGGCTCCGAGCCGTATGGCAACTACAACCGTATTCTGCTCTCGCCGGTGTTGGCCGGTGAAAAGACCATCGATGACATCATGCTCAATCGTCTGGACTGGTACGCAGACAGGGGCATTACGCTGCACCGTGGTAAAACCATCGTCGATATCGACCGCCATCATCACCGGGTGATCGCCGATGATGGCAGCGAAGAGACCTATGACCGGCTGCTGCTGGCAACGGGTTCAACGCCTTTCATCATTCCCGTGCCGGGCCACGAGCTGCCGGGGGTGATCAGTTTCCGTGATATTCACGATGTGGACCTTATGCTGGAGGCCGCCGGCAAACATAAACACGCGGTGGTTATCGGTGGCGGCCTGCTGGGTCTGGAAGCGGCCAATGGGTTGATGCAACAGGGCATGAAGGTCACCGTGGTGCATCTGTCGGAGACCTTAATGGATCGCCAGATGGATGCGGCCTCTGGCGAGATGCTGAAAAAGGCGTTGCAGGCGCGCGGCCTGAATTTTCTCATGTCCACCAGCACCGAAGCGATTGTGGGCGATGATCGTGTGCGGGCGGTGCGTTTCAAGGGTGGCCATGAACTCGCGACGGATCTGGTGGTGATGGCGGTGGGAATCAGGCCTAACATCGAATTAGCAAAAAAGGTCGGCCTGCACTGTGAACGTGGCATAGTCGTTAACGATACAATGCAGACCTTTGATCCGCGCGTGTATGCCGTGGGCGAATGTGTCCAGCATCGGGGACAGGCGTATGGTCTGGTTGCGCCGCTGTTTGAACAGGCAAGAGTCTGCGCCAACCATCTGGCGAAAATGGGTATCGCGAAGTACGAGGGTTCCGTGACCTCCACCAAGCTTAAGGTGACCGGTATCGACCTGTTCTCTGCGGGCGATTTTATGGGTGACGACACCACCGAAGCTATCGTCATGCAGGATGCGGCTCGAGGTATCTACAAAAAGTTAGTGCTGAAGGAAAACAGGATTCAGGGTGCTGTCATGTACGGTGATACTGTCGATGGCGCCTGGTATTTCCAGTTAATGCGCGATGCGACAGATGTCAGCGATATTCGCGAACACCTCATGTTTGGTCAGGCCCACCTGGGTGACTCAGGACACGGCGGCCAAAATGCCGCGGCGACCATGACGGATGCCATGGAAGTCTGTGGTTGTAATGGTGTTTGTAAGGGTGACATCGTCAAGGCGATAACCGTCAAGGGTTTATTCACCCTGGATGACGTGCGTGCCCATACCAAGGCCTCCAGTTCCTGTGGTTCCTGTACGGGGCTGGTGGAACAGATTCTGGCCAACACCCTGGGTGGTGATTACTCTGCAGCAACGAACACCAAACCTGTGTGTAAGTGTACCGATCACCCACATGATGATGTGATTCAGGCGATTCGTGAAGAACATCTCACCAGTATTCGCAGCGTGATGGATGTCATGAACTGGAAAACACCCGATGGCTGTGCTTCCTGTCGTCCCGCCTTAAACTATTATCTACTGGCTGCGTGGCCTGCCGAGACACAGGATGATGCGCAATCGCGCTTCATCAATGAGCGTGTTCATGCCAATATACAGAAAGATGGCACCTACTCCGTGATACCGCGCATGTGGGGTGGCCAGACCACACCGAAAGAGTTGCGTGCGATTGCCGATGTGGTCGATAAATTCAAGCTGCCGGAAGTCAAACTCACAGGCGGCCAGCGCATTGATATTCTGGGTGTCAAAAAAGAAGAGCTGCCGGCAGTCTGGGCAGACCTTAATGCGGCCGGCATGGTATCTGGTCATGCCTACGGTAAGGCGCTGCGTACGGTAAAGACCTGTGTCGGAAAAACCTGGTGTCGCTTTGGTACGCAAGATTCGACTTCGTTAGGAATGGAACTGGAGAGGCTGACCTGGGGTTCCTGGATGCCACATAAATTCAAGATTGCGGTGTCAGGTTGTCCGCGAAACTGTGCCGAGGCCACGATTAAGGACATTGGTGTGGTGTGTGTGGACTCTGGTTACGAATTGCATGTCGGTGGTAATGGCGGCATCAAGGTGCGAGTGACGGATTTGTTGTGCAAGGTGGAAACAGAAGAACAGGTACACGAATTCACACAGGCCTATATCCAAATGTACCGTGAAGAGGCACATTACCTGGAACGTACCGCACCGTGGATAGAGCGAGTAGGATTGTCGCATGTAAAACAGCACCTTGTTGACGATGAAGAAAATCGTAAGGCGCTGGCGGCGCGTTTTGTGGAGTCGCAAAAATATGCTCAAATTGATCCCTGGACTGAGCGTGCCAGCCAGGGTGTGGCTGAACATGAATTCGTTCCAATGAAAAAAATAGGTTGAGGCCAATATGTCTGAGTGGATTGAAGTAGGTAGTGTTGAAGATATTCCGCAACTCGGTGCGCGGGTGATTAAAACCCCTGAAGGAAATATTGGTATTTTTCGTACAGCAGCGGACGAGGTGTTTGCCCTGCGCGATGCCTGCCCCCATAAGGGTGGTCCTTTATCGCAGGGCATCGTACATGGCCGTTCCGTCACCTGTCCGTTGCATAACTGGCGCATTGAATTTGAGACAGGCGAAGCGGTGGCGCCCGATGAAGGCTGTGCGGCTCGTTATCCTGTTCGCGTAGAAGACGGCAAGGTGAGCATTTCACTGCACGTGATTGACGACAAACCATAGACGACAAGCAATAGACGTCAGCTAAAACAGCAAACGATTGAAACAATGACACAATCCGTAACAACGACCTGCCCCTATTGCGGGGTAGGCTGTGGCGTAGTGGCGACGAAAGAGGCCGATGGCTTCTTTAGTGTGCGCGGCGACAAACAGCATCCCGCCAATCAGGGGCGACTGTGCTCCAAAGGTGCGGCACTGGCCGAGACGCTGGATCACGAAGGACGGCTGCTGTATCCGGCAATTCAGGGTCGCCGTGTTGATTGGGATGCCGCACTGGATGCGGTTGCGGATGGTTTCTCCCGTGTTATTCGTGAACACGGTGTGGATGCGGTGGCATTTTATGTTTCCGGACAGTTGTTGACGGAAGACTATTATGTGGCCAATAAACTGATGAAGGGTTTCATTGGCAGCGCCAATATCGATACCAACTCACGTCTGTGTATGTCCTCTAGTGTCGCAGGACACAAACGCGCCTTTGGTTCCGATACCGTGCCTTGCCAATACGAAGATCTGGAGCAGGCAAACCTGGTGGTGCTGGTGGGTTCCAATGCTGCCTGGTGTCATCCGGTGTTGTATCAACGCATCGTCAAGGCAAAAAAACAAAATCCGGGTTTTCGCGTGGTAGTGATTGACCCACGGCGCACCACCTCTTGCGATGTGGCGGATTTACACTTGCCATTAGCTTCCGGAACGGATGGCGTGTTGTTCAACGGCCTGCTGCATTATCTGCACGAGCATGATTTTTCCAGCCCCTGGTTTGTGAATGCGCATACCGAAGGGGCAGAGGCTGCCGTGGAAGCGGCACGGGAAACAGCAGGCTCGCCGGAAATTGTTGCGCAAGCTTGTGGTATTGCGCTCAGCCTGGTTGAAGCATTTTATCGCCTGTTCGCACAGACGGAACGCGTGGTGACGGTGTATTCGCAGGGCATCAATCAATCATCAAGCGGCACCGATAAAGTTAACTCCATCATTAACTGTCATCTCTTAACGGGCCGTATCGGCCGTGCCGGTATGGGCCCGTTTTCCTTTACCGGACAACCCAATGCCATGGGCGGGCGTGAGGTGGGTGGGCTGTCCAATCAACTGGCGGCGCACATGGAGATTGACAATCCAATGCATCGTGATTGTGTGCAACGCTTCTGGCAATCACCCACGATGGTCACTGAACCGGGGCTCAAGGCGGTTGACCTGTTCCAGGCGGTGGCCGAAGGTAAGATCAAGGCGCTGTGGGTGATGGCAAGCAATCCCGCGGTGAGCCTGCCCGAGGCGGATACCGTGCGCGCGGCGCTGCAGGCCTGTGAATTTGTGGTGGTCTCCGACTGCGTGCAACAGACAGACACGACCGCCACGGCCGATGTGCTGTTACCGGCGCTGACCTGGGGAGAGAAGGATGGCACGGTCACAAACTCCGAACGTCGTATTTCACGCCAGCGTGCTTTTTTAGCGCCGCCGGGTGAGGCGCGTGCCGATTGGTGGATCGTCAATCGGGTTGCGCAACGTATGGGTTTTTCCGCGGGTTTTCAATTTACTTGTGCTGCGGAGATTTTCCGCGAGCATGCCGCACTGTCAGGTTTTGAAAACAACGGTCAACGTGACTTTGATATCAGTACCCTGGCCGTGCTGACGAATGATCACTACGAGCAGTTAGCGCCCATACAGTGGCCGGTGACCGCACAAAGTCCTCTTGGTACCGCGCGCATGTTTAGCGACGGACGCTTTTTTACCGCGAATCAAAAGGCGAAAATGCTGCCGATTGTGCCGAGACCAGCCGTCGTGGAATGCGATGCCGACTTTCCCTATGTGCTGAACACGGGGCGGGTGCGGGATCAATGGCATACCATGACGCGCACCGCCAAGTCGCCACGGTTGACCGAGCACAGCCCCGAACCCTATGCGGAGATTCATCCACAGGACGCGCAAGCGCGCGGTGTTGAAGATGAATCCCTGGTACGCGTGTTCAGCCGTTGGGGGGAGGTGATCGTGCGGGCGCGTCTGAGTGATGATCAGCGACCCGGTAATGTCTTTGTGCCCATGCACTGGAATGCCCAATATGCCAGTCATGGTCGTGTGGATGCGGTGGTCAAGTCTGCGGTGGATCCCGTGTCAGGGCAACCTGAGTCGAAAAACACGCCGGTCAATTTTGCGCCCTATACGCCTGCCTGGCATGGCTTCCTGTTATCGCGTCGCCAGCTGCAATTGAGTGGCGCCCGTTATTGGGTGCAGGCGACGGGCCAGGGCTTTTATCGTTATGAACTGGCGGGTGAGCAGGCTCCCAGGGATTGGTCAGCCTGGTCGCGGGGGATGTTGTGTCAGTCGGATGCCGACGTCAATTGGGTGGAATACCTGGACGAAGCGGCCCGTTACTATCGTGGTGTGCGTTTAGTGGGAGAGCGCATCGAAAGTTGTATTTTTATTGCTCCAGGCCATAAATTGCCCTCGCGGAATTGGCTGGCAGGCCTGTTTTCCAAACAGGCCTTGTCCGAGGGTGAGCGCTCGGCATTATTACTGGGGCGCGCCGCAACAGGGCAGAAGGACGTTGGCCCCACGGTATGTGCCTGTTTTGGTGTCGGGCGTAACACCATCCTCGAGGCCATTGAACAGCAAGGGCTGAGTACCGCCGAAGAGATTGGCCGCTGCCTCAAAGCCGGCACCAATTGTGGTTCTTGCCTCCCTGAACTGAAGTCGTTGCTTGCCCTGGCTCAACGGGCGTAATTGCGGCTTTTTGACGGTCACGAAAATGTTGCGTCGATGATATTTCATCCTGCCGGCGCATGCCATTCGAATAAAGTTCCCTTCTATCGTTTAATCTCCTGATTAAATATCATTGTCTGATTGCCAAGCCAACTTGTTGGGATTGCTAAAGTTTCCGGCGATTCATCCGCCATTCTAGACAGCATAATTCGCCACCAAGATAGACATGATGCCATAAGGTTATACAGCATATTCTCTTAAAAAACAGAGGGATAGCCTGGTCGTGTGACAGCCATAGAGGCCGCCAATGGGCGCGTGGGTGCGCCGGGCGGCCCATTTTCAATGCATAAAACAAAAATCCACACAGGAAATCGGTAATGAAAAAAGACAAATCAATGTCACTGGCTGGCCACTTCTCGCTGCGGGCAAAGGTCAATCTGACGGTCAGCATGGTGTTTTTGTTGATGATGACATTGGTGACAATCGCCGCCGTGACCCATGAGCGGGCACGCCTGATGGAAGTGGCGGAGCATCAGGTAAAGGAGATGACCACCTTCTACTTTGACAGCCTCAATACGATGATGCTGACCGGCACGATGGATCAGCGCAGCATCCTGCGCAACAAGATGCTGGCACGCAAATATATTCTTGAGGCACGGGTGATTCGCGGCGCGCCAGTCTCGTCACAGTTCGGCCCCGGCTCACCGGATGAGGCGGCACTGGATGATCTCGACAACGAGGCCCTGGGTGGTGAGCAAATTATTCGCATTGATGAACAGGCAGGTCAGCGCATGATGACCGTGATCACCCCTTTTCGGGCGACGGAGAATACCCGAGGGGTCAACTGTCTACAGTGCCATAACGTGCCGACCGGTGCAGTGAATGGCGCGATCCGAATTGGCTATTCACTGGCCGAGATTGATCAGGCCGTTGATAGAGAGTTCTGGTTGACGCTGTGGTTTAACGTCGGCTTTTTTCTCATTGGGCTGCTGTTGATCAATGCCTTGCTGAAAATCTGGATCGTCAAACCCCTGTCGACATTGAATGAGGTCTTGCTGCTGCGCGCCAATGGCGACACTAAGATTCGCGCGGTCGTGGATAGAGAGGACGAGATTGGCGAACTTGCCACCGCCTTTAATACCATGGCGGATAATGTGAATACCGCTGTAGAGCGGGAGCATGAAGTTGCGGAAGACCTTCGCGAAAAGGTCGATCAGTTATTGCTGGCAGTGAACAAGGTCGCCGAAGGTGATTTCGATGTAAGAATTGAGATGAAAGGCGGTGGGGCGATTGGCGAATTGGCGGAGAGCCTGCAGATCATGATCAATTATATTGCGAGCTCCACGGAACAAAAAAGGGAAGCCGTAGAGACACTCGAAAAGAAGGTCAATGAAATTTTGCGTGTTGTCAGTCAGGCCGAGAAGGGGGATCTTACGGGGGTCATCAATATTGCAGGCAATGATGCAATTGATCATTTGGCATCCGGCGTACAGAGCATGCTGACGAGCCTGAATACTCTGGTGGCTCAGGTGCAGCGCTCCGGTATTCAGGTGACATCGTCAGCCACCGAGATTGCGGCAACCGCGAAACAACAGCAGGCAACGATTGCAGAACAGGCTGCAACCACCAATGAAATAGCGGCAACCGCGACGGAAATATCGGCAACCACTAAGGAGCTGACCAATACCATGGATGAGGTGGCCGAAGTGGCAGACCGCACGCGCGTTTCCGCGGCCAGGGGCCATGAAAACCTTGGGCACATGGAATCGACAATGCAACAGATTGTCGAGGCCTCCAGGGCGATCGCACTAAAGTTCGAGACCCTCAATGAAAAGGCAAGAAATATAAACAGCGTAGTGACAACCATCACCAAGGTGGCTGACCAGACCAATTTATTATCGCTGAATGCCGCGATAGAGGCAGAGAAGGCGGGTGAATATGGTCTTGGCTTTGCGGTGGTGGCCACCGAGGTCAGGCGTCTGGCGGATCAGACGGCTGTCTCGACACTCGATATAGAGCAGATGGTGAAGGAGATGCAGACCGCCGTGTCATCCGGTGTGTTGAGTATGGAAAAATTTACCGACCAGGTGCGCAGGAGTGTGGAGGATGTCAATAATGTCTCTTCACACCTGGCAGTGATCATCGAAGAGGTGCAGGAGTTCACGCCACGGTTTGAGAATGTGCAGCAGGGGATGCATTTTCAGACGCAGGGGGCTGAGCAGATTACGCAGGCGATGATCCAGCTGAGTGAGTCCGCGCAGCAGTCAGTAGAATCGATACGGCATTCGTCTTCTGCCATTGATTCTCTCAAGGATGCCGCACAGTCCTTGCAGAGTGGTGTGTCGAAGTTCCGCGTCAGTAATAGTGACCGCTAGTAGAGAGTTATAGAGGCGTGCTGTATTCGAGATTTTACATAGGAAAGGAGCGCTATGTCATCGCAATCAGCAAGATTACCGTGATTGTTCCCTATGTGAACCTGCGCACAGTGCCGGCTCTGCCAGAATATGCCGCAGGAACACTGAACTACCATGGTGCTTCTGTTCCGGTAATTGACTTGTGTCAATTATTGATTGCCCGTCCCTGCGCCAGGAAGTTGAGCACCAGAATCATTCTCAGCACAATAAAATCGAATAATGGTGAAAATATAACCATCGGCTTTCTGGTCGAATCTGCGACAGAAACCTTTTCGGCGAATGAGAGTGATTTCATGCCTCCTGGCCTGCACAACCCGGAGATGCCATTTATTGGTCCAGTGGCGAGTGACAGTGAGGGGGTGCTGACAAGAATCGACCCGCAGGATATCTTTAAACGCATCGATGAAGGACTGTTGTTCCTGAATGGCGATGGCGCCAGGGGTATCTGAGCATATGGCGGTCGACAAGATTCAAGACCTGCTGAAGAATAAGATCGGCTTGCACGCCGATACGGTGGGGTTGTCGAGTATCGAAAGGGCGATCAGTCATCGAATGTCGCACCTTCGGTTGGCATCAATAAGTAGTTATTATTCGTTAATCAAGAATAACGGTGACGAATTTGATGAGTTGGTAGAAGAGGTCGTTGTGCCGGAGACCTGGTTCTTCCGCAATAAATACCCGTTTGAAGCGTTAAACGTGTGTGTGTCGGCAATAGCCGGTCAGCAAGATGGATCTGCTGAACGTGAACCGTTAAAGATACTGAGCTTACCCTGCGCAACAGGAGAGGAGCCATATTCTATCGCTATGGCGCTGATGATGGCCGGTCTTGACAAAGATGATTTTCATATTGATGGGATAGATGTCAGCAAGCGCGCTATCGCGAAGGCGAGAAGGTCCATCTATGGGAAACATTCGTTTCGTGAAAATGACATTGATATTCAGAGTAGATTTTTTAACAAGATCAGTTCCGGTTACCAGATTTTACCCGAAGTGCAGGCCCTTGTGTCCTTTGACAGGGCAAATGTGATTACCGATACGATCAGTCCGGCAAATGACTACTACGACGTCATTTTCTGCCGAAATCTGCTGATCTATTTCAACAAGGATACTCAGTGCATGGTTCTGGATAAGCTTCGGCAGATGTTAAAGCCGGGGGGTTATCTGTTTGTCGGGCATGCGGAGGGGACCCAGGTCAGCAAGCAGCATTTCGATAATGTCGATATTCCGAAGTCTTTCGCTTACCGGAAGATTTCGGACAGTAATACGAATATGGCGGCTAATAACATTGGGCCGGTTAATAAATTAAAGGCGATATATGACCAGTTAGTCGCGGTTACCAAA
This sequence comes from Gammaproteobacteria bacterium, assembly GCA_032250735.1. Lineage (NCBI taxonomy): Bacteria > Pseudomonadati > Pseudomonadota > Gammaproteobacteria > Gammaproteobacteria bacterium. Next base: position 12,953 of record JAVVEP010000014.1, on the reverse strand, counting down.
AAGGATTCCCTGCTATCAAACCGTCTTATTAGGGCGACGGCTGCCAGAAAATCTCCGCAAGGTGATAAGGTGTCCGCCACTCATGCATGGAAAAAGGTGGAGAAGTTGATTGAGGGTGGCCATTATGATGATGCCGCCGCGGTATGTGAAGGCGTGCTGGAAAGTGACCCAGAAAATGCAGATGGATATTATTTTCTGGGTTTGATCAGCAACTTATGCGGTAGTCATGGCGGCGCAGAGTCCCTGCTTAAAAAGGCGATCTATCTGTCTCCCAATCATCAGAAGGCGCTGGGGCTTTCGGTGTTGCTGGCGGAGAAAAGAGGTGATGTTGACAGCGCAGAATTTTACCGGCGGCGAGAAATTAAGGCGCGGGAAAGAAACAAGCGGTGAAAGATCAGTTTATGAAGAAGACCATAAGAATTAACAAGCCGGTTGACCGCTGCTGGTACGAGCGTGGCGTATGGAGTGCGGTCAGTGATAAATGTGAAAAACTGGAAGAGTATATTCATTGCCGTAACTGTCCCGTCTTCTCAAGCGAAGGTAAGCGGGTACTGGACAGGGCAGCGCCTGCGGGTTATCTGAAGGAATGGCGAAAGGGTCTGGCGGCGAACAAGCCGATCATTAAAAAAGATAGCAGGTCGATACTTGTATTTCGGGTGGTTGAGGAATGGTTTGCGATTCCCTCCAGGTGCTTGCATGAAATTACCGAAAAAAAGACGATTCATAAGATCCCTGGAAATAACAACCCAGGCATTGTCGGGGTGGTTAATGTCGGCGGCGAAATAAGAGTCTGTTATTCACTGGAGAGTGTCCTGGGTGTCAGATGCCAGGATAGTAAGAACAGGAAAGGCGGCAGCAGTGAAATAACGCGGTTTATTGTTGCTTTTATAGGTGGAAATTATTATGTGTTTGTTGTCCAGCACATTTCTGGAATGGCCTTGTATCATGATGATGAGTTATACCCCATACCTTCCACGCTTGCTTATGATGGTGCAAACCTTCTGCTGGGCGTTATTAATCACGCTACCAATAAGGTTGCTGTTTTAGATGTTGACAAATTTCAGTCGACTCTAGAAGGAATTCTGTTGTGAGTCCTTCCTCTGGCGGATTGGGGGACTTGTCGATGTTCGACTTGTTCCGTATGGAGGTCGAGTCACAGGTTGCTATACTCAGTGAGGAGCTTCTCTCGCTGGAAGATAACGCCTCTTCGGATCAAAAGCTCGAAATCTTAATGAGAGCCGCTCACTCCCTCAAAGGGGCGGCTCGCATGGTATCAATTGAGCCGATTGTAAAAATATCACATGTCATGGAGGATGTGTTTGTCGCGGCTCAACAGGGTGGGGTATTGATCGCATCCTCCGATGTTGATGTATTACTGGCGGCTGTCGATGCGATCGTCCATATCTCCAGGATTCCCGAGAAGGAACTCAACGTCTGGGGTGAAGAAAATGCGGCGGTATATTTGCCGGTAGTGGAATCGTTGAAGGATATTTTGTCTGCGGCTCCTAAGGTACATACGGCTGACAGGGTCAACTCGGATCTGGATGTTTCGCCGCCACCAGTCACCACACCAGTGGTGGGTATGTCTGTCGATAATGGGCAGGGCACTGATGAACGATCACTAAAGATCGGCGCTGAAAGGATGTCGAGGATATTGGGGCTCTCGAGTGAGATTCTGGTTGAGGCAAAACGTCTAAGCCATTTTAAAGATTCCTTGCAGAGTATAAAACGTAAGCAGGATGGTCTGGTGAGCTTGTTGGAAGGTTGGCAAGACCTGATGCTGAGCAACAGCATGATCGATGCGGATGCCCATAACCATGCCTTGCTCCAATTTGATTCGTGTCGGCGATCGCTTTCTGAGCAAATTAACCGGCTTGATGAATACGATAGAACAAGCATTAATCTGACAACCAAACTCTTTAATGAGGTTGCAGGGAGTCGGATGCGTCCCTTTGAGGACGCTGTCGTTGGCTTGAAACGGATGGTGCGTGATCTTGCTCGTTCGCTGGATAAAAGGGTCTCGCTTGAGATAAATGGAGGGCATTGTGCAGTCGACCGGGATGTTCTTGAAAAGATCAAGTCGCCAATCAACCATTTATTACGTAATTCCATTGATCACGGTATAGAAAATAGTGAACAGCGTAAAACCATCGGTAAACCTGAGACTGCGACCATCAAACTGACGGCTGTTCACTCATCAGGGATGCTAAGAATATCCATTGGAGATGATGGTGCAGGTATTGATGTTGGGCGTATTAAGAACAAAGTGCTTACAAAAAACCTGATTGGCCCGGAAATGATGGGCAGCTTGTCGGATGAGGAATTGCTTGAATTCCTGTTCCTGCCGGATTTCTCGACCCGCGATGTTATTTCGGAGATTTCCGGTCGTGGTGTAGGTCTGGATGTGGTTAGAGATAGTGTTAAAGAGCTGGGCGGTGTCGTGACAGTGAATAACAGGCCCGGGGTTGGTGCAGAGTTTGTCATGACCCTGCCCATAACCTTGTCGGTTATGCCAGCATTACTGGTGGATATCGCAGACGAACCCTATGCCTTTCCTTTAAGCAGGGTTGACAGAATTCTAAAGATTTCAACGGAAGATGTGCTGGAAATGGAAGGCCGTCAATATGTCTGTATTGATAATAAAAATATTGGTCTTGTTTCAGGTGTTCAGGTTCTTGGTTTCGATAGTGGCCGTATCGATGGCGGGCAGCTAACTGTGGTCATCATTAGCGATCGACTCGACCAATATGGTCTGGTGGTCGATCGCTATGTAGATCAACGACAATTATCGGTACATGCGCTCGACCAGCGCCTGGGCAAGATCCCCAATGTTAGCTCTGCGGCATTGCTGGGCAATGGAGACCCGGTCCTTATCCTTGATGTTGATGATGTGGTGCGTAGTATTAACCATATTATTACGGGAGGTCGTCTTGGGGATGTTTACCAACTGGCAGAGGAAAAATTAAAAACCTCAAGGAAGCGTGTGTTGGTTGTTGATGATTCCCTGACTGTCCGCGAGGTTGAAAAAGATCTTCTTGAAGCCAGTGGCTATCTGGTAGATGTGGCAGTGGATGGGATGGATGGGTGGAATGCCATCAGACGCGTTGCTTATGATCTGATTATTACCGATGTGGATATGCCTCGCATGGACGGTATTGAATTAGTGAAGTCAATTAAGCAGGATTTACACCTGAGAAATATCCCGGTCATGATTGTATCTTATAAGGACAGAGTGGAGGAGCGCCGACGTGGACTGGATGCAGGCGCAGATTATTATCTAACCAAGGGTAGTTTTCATGATGACACCCTGGTTGAGGCAGTCGAAGATTTGATTGGAGAGGCAAACAAATGAGGATCGGTATCGTTAATGATATGCCGATGGCGATTGAGGGAATGCGGAGAGTGATTACAAGCTCCGCCGCGCATAGCGTTGCATGGGCTGCATTAAGTGGAAAAGAGGCGATTGAATATTGTGCAGCAGATCGCCCCGACCTGGTATTGATGGATATCATTATGCCAGAGATGAACGGGGTCGAAGCGACTCGGCAGATCATGCAGTTGACACCTTGCCCTATTTTGATAGTGACTTCTTCTGTGAACAAGAATTCTGCCCTGGTATTTGAGGCTATGGGGAATGGGGCGCTTGATGCGGTCAATACTCCGGTGCTCATGGGTGAAGCTGCCGTTGAGGCTCAGCAGGCACTGCTGCGCAAAATATCGATGCTGGATATTCTGACGAGATCCCGTATCCTTGATGATGCGCCTGTTTCTACGTACCCCATCGACAGGCGAGTGCCTACGAATGAGCTGAGCATTGTTGCGATTGGTGCTTCCTCGGGTGGTCCTCAGGCATTGGCCACAGTCTTGCAAAGACTGCCTGCGAACTTTAATTCCGCCATCATCATTGTGCAGCACGTTGATGCCCATTTTTCCCAGGGCTTGGCTGACTGGCTGGATCAGCAAACCACGTTGCCGGTGCGTTTGGCAAAGGAAGGTGATCGACCTGCAGCGGGTAAAGTGCTTTTGGCGGGATCTGATAATCACCTCGTTCTTACCGCTGGCGGCTACCTACAGTATGTTGAAGAGCCAAAATCAATCCCTTATCGTCCCTCTGTTGATGTATTCTGGGATTCATTGCGCAAGCATTGGGAGGGTGAGTTAACAGCAGTACTGCTCACCGGAATGGGGAGAGATGGTGCTCAATCGATGCTTGAACTCAGGCGTCATGGGGCACACACTATTGCCCAAGATGAAAAAAGTTGTGCTGTATTTGGAATGCCAAAGGCCGCAATAGCAATTGATGCCGCACATCAGGTCTGTGCGCTAGAGGATATTGCGGATATTTTAAAACGGAATGATAGCCTGCATTCTAGCCTTGCAGGCACATCAAAGGCTAATGCATTATGAGTATTGACGAAAAAACTGGAATTGCTGTGCCTCAACCCGGTAAGGCAGTGGTTTTGCTGGTTGATGATCAGATGATGGTGGCGGAAGGAATCCGACGCATGCTCGTCGATGAAGCCGATATCGAATTTCATTACTGTAATGATCCTGGGAAAGCCGTCCAGATGGCCGTCGATACTCGGCCAACGATTATATTGCAGGATCTTATCATGCCTGAGATTGATGGTTATGCTCTGGTCAAGGCTTATAAAGAAGATGCCAGGACGCACAATATTCCGATCATTGTGCTGTCAACCAAGGAAGATCCTCATGCAAAAAGCCTTGCCTTTGAACGGGGTGCCAATGATTATCTGGTGAAATTGCCTGATAAAATTGAACTGGTGGCTCGGATTCGAGCCCACTCCAAAAGCTACCTTACGCAATTGCAACGTGATGATGCATTCAAGGCATTGCGTGAACTCCAGGTAGAGCTTGAACATAGCAATGCCGAGTTACAGAAATTGACCTGTCTGGATGGCCTGACTGGTATTGCGAATCGACGGCGCTTTGACGAATTTGTTGTAAATGAATGCCTGCGTTCCGCGCGCGATAACACTGTTTTGTCGCTCATTTTGCTGGATATTGATTTTTTTAAACCCTATAACGACAATTATGGCCATCTGGCCGGTGATGGTTGCCTGCGCCAGGTTGCCTCTGCGCTGAGTGAAGTGGTGCACCGTCCCGCTGACCTTGTGGCCCGCTATGGTGGTGAAGAGTTCGTGGTAGTATTGCCGAACACGGACATTGATGGCGCGATTAAGCTCGCCGACGAATTGTGTAAAAAGATACGCTCGTTAAAGATTCCGCATGCCCATTCCGAGGTGGCAGAGTATTTGACGATAAGCTTAGGCATTACAAGCCGGGTTGCCTGTGAGAGTTCATCGCCTACCGATCTCATCGCCTTGGCCGATGAGGCGCTTTATCAGGCGAAGGAATCTGGACGTGATCGGTATATTGTTTCGAAGGCAGACGGTTAGTCGGTAGCTGCCGGTAACTGCATCGAGTATTTTCGGGTTTATTGTCCGCCCATACTCTTTTCAGATTGTGGGTAGGTCATTTGTCTGACCCTGGTGGATCTTATTATCGACTAATCACCTTCTCGCAGATTGTGTGCCTTAATCCAGGCTCGCTCCCGATATCTGTATTCGCAGCAAGATGCACTCTTTTGTGGTTGCCGTTAGCATTTCGGTGCTTTTCTGCAGTGACGAGATAAATACCGCAGCTTCATTTTTTAGAAATTCTTCATGCTTTGTCTGACGATATCGATCCCACCAGTGATTGCGTGCTGAGGTCGTGCTGTCCGGCCGGTAGAGCGATGGATTGCCGCGAATCGACAGATAGATTGCGTAGCTGCCAGGCTGTGATTTCAGTTGAATCGTGGTTCCCGATTGCAGGTTGATCAGTTCTGCGCGGAGATGATTGTCCTCAAAAATGCAATATGAGGCTGGTAGGCGATATCCGCCCATGCTATTGCTGGCATTTTTGAGAGACTGTATATAGGCCGGATCTCTTAAGAGTGAGCGGTGCAGTAATTGCAGGTTGGCCTTTGCGATTGCCCTGGGATTGGCGGCTGATCGCTGTGCATAATTCTGTAAAGCCTGCATTCCTGCCTGAAACGCTCGCCATGTCGCATGATCGGGCCGCATCGGTTTTTTTGTGATTGCGGCTTTGTCACGGTCCTGGGTGATGCGGGTGCTGATTAAATTGGGTAAATATTCAGCAAATTGTGTGGTGCTATCCATAAAAGGCATTCTGTGCCGACCTTCTTGATACTGCCTGGTTGCCGTATTGAATAATCTGTGTAACGATTTTGCTGTCGACGGGAGAGTACCGGGTAAACCTGCGCCCCTATCTGCGCCCCTATAGAGTGGGATGACGTCCGTGTCAATCGTGCCTCGTTTTCCCTTTCACGCCCCTACGATAAGTTGTTCTGAGGGGGAGGGCGGCGTATTTATGCGCACCTACCGTGTGACATATTCCCATTTTGGCGAGGACAGGCTGTCACTTTTGATCGACAGTGGGGCCAGGCGGGCAGGGGGGCGCTGATCTGACGCGCTTTGATTGATGGTCGCGGAGATATTGTGTGATTTTTCAGGGTTGGTTTCTTCACAATATCTTCTTTGTATAGACGCCGTATTCAACGGTAAACAAGGGAGTTGTAACGTGTCTTTGACTACTATTGCATTGTTTTCCGGGTTTTCCGCTGCTGATATGGCGGCAGTTTCTGGTCTAACGGTCACCCGTAGCTTTCCCAAAAATACATTGGTCATCTGTGAAGGTGATCGGTCGGACTCTTTGTATGTCATATTGTCGGGTAAGGTGAAGGTCTTTTTGTCTGATGAGGAGGGCAAGGAGGTCACCCTGAATATGCAGGGTAAGGGTGAGTATTTTGGTGAACTTGCGATTCTGGATGAGGCCCCGCGGTCGGCATCGGTGATGACCCTAGAGGAGACCAAGCTGGCCATTTTGTCAAAGGCCGCCTTTGACAGGTGCATGAATGAGCATCCGGAGATGGCCTTGGCAGTGATGCGGGGCCTGGCCCGCCGGTTACGTGAATTGACCGAAAACGTCCGCAGTTTGGCCTTGATGGATGTGTATGGCAGAGTCGCACGTCTATTGCTGGAGATGGCCGAGCAATCGGCTGATAAAAAGGTCATTCAGCAACGCCTGACTCAGCGTGAGATTGCCAGCATGGTGGGGGCTTCTCGGGAGATGGTCAGCCGTATTTTGCGTGACCTCTCTATAGGTGGTTATATCACGGTGGAAAACAAAGTCATCACTATTAATGAACGCCTGCCTGCCGCCTGGTAGTTTCCTTTTGATTCTTTACCTGAGCCATGTTTGAAGCCATTCAAACACGGTCATAGCTATATTCCCCTTAATATGAATGATCTTGCGACCATCCCCTGGATTCATAAAATCGATGAGCAGCTCCCGGAAGGTGCCCATGATGCGCTGCAGCGTGCGTATAAACTGGTCGAAGAACTGGCCACATCACAGGGTGTGTCAGTAAAACCCCTGTTGTCGCATGCAACGGGAATCGTAGAGATATTATTGGCATTGCGGGTGGATACCGAACCACTGGTCGCTGCATTTTTTTGCAGCATACCTCAGGCCATGTTGCCCACTGAGCAGCTCGAAACCCTGTTTAGTGCCGGCGTCGCCAGTCTGGTGGAGGGAGTCCATAAACTTAATATCGTTGATGAATACAAGTCGCAGGCCGACGGGTCGGCTGCCGACAAACGCTACCTGGAAGGATTAAGAAAACTCCTGCTGGGCATGGCGGAAGATGTGCGCGTGGTGTTAATAAAGTTGGCCGAGCGTGTGCAGATTATGCGCGAGCTAAAAAAAATGCCCGATGAAGCAAAACGCCGCATGGCAACGGAGACGATGGATATTTTTGCACCGCTCGCCAATCGCCTGGGGATCTGGCAGCTGAAGTGGGAGCTGGAGGACTTGAGTTTCCGTTTTCTTGAGCCGGATGATTATCAGCGCATTGCGGGCTTGCTCGATGAGCGCCGTGAAGATCGCGAAAACTATATTGCCGAGGTTGTGAAGACGTTGCGCCGGGAATTGCAGCTTGCCGGTGTTGACGGGGAGGTCATGGGCCGTCCAAAACACATCTACAGCATCTGGCGCAAGATGAAGGGAAAGTCCATGGACTTTCAGAACCTGTTTGATGTGCGCGCGGTGCGTGTCCTGGTCGATGATGTTGCGGCCTGTTATGCCGTGCTGGGACTGGTGCACACGCTGTGGCACCCGATCCGTAGCGAGTTTGATGATTATATTGCCTCACCCAAGGGCAATATGTATCAGTCGTTACACACTGCAGTAATGGGGCCCGCCGGAAAAACACTGGAAATCCAGATCCGCACCCATGAGATGCACCAGCATTCCGAACATGGTGTGGCAGCCCATTGGGGCTATAAAGAGGGGGGCCGGCAGGACAATGATTATCGTGAACGCATTTCCTGGTTGCGACAAATACTCGAGTGGAAAGACGAAGACCGGGATACGGAAGATTTTATCGATCGGTTCAAGTCGGAGGTTTTTCATGACCGGGTTTACGTCTTAACCCCACAGGGTGAGGTGGTGGATCTGGCCAAGGGCTCCACACCCCTGGATTTTGCCTATCATATTCATACCGATGTGGGGCATGGCTACCGGGGCGCAAAGGTCAACGGTAAAATTGTACCCATTGCCTATGTCTTGAAGAATGGCGAACAGGTCGAAATATTGACCTCGAAGAGGGGTACGCCCAGCCGGGACTGGCTGAACCCCCATCTCCATTACCTGACAAATCCACGCGCCCGCGCCAAGGTGCGCGGTTGGTTCCGTCAGCAAGACTATGCCAATAATGTCATTCATGGCCGGAGCTTTATTGAGAAAGAGTTTCATCGGCTGGGCGTGTCTGACATTGGACTCGATGTCCTGGCGAAACGCTTCAAATTTGCGTCAACCGATGATTTTCTGGCCGCAGCCGGTTGTGGTGACATCACCGGGTCGCAAATCGCCCATCGACTTGCCGAGTACATATTGCCGCCGACCTCGCCGCTGCCATCCGCGCGCAAAACGCAGGCAGCCGCTTCGGATACCGGAAATGTGTGCATTATGGGCGTGGGGGACCTGGTGACGCAGCTCGCCGGTTGTTGCAAGCCGCTGCCCTATGACGCTATCGTCGGTTACATCACCCGCGGTCATGGCGTGACCGTACATCGCAATGATTGCCGAAATGTCCTGCGTCTTAAGCGACAGGAGCCTGAACGCCTCATTGAGGTTGAATGGAGCCATGGACGCCCGCAAACCTACGAGGTGGATATTCATGTGCGCGCCTTTGATCGCCAGGGCCTGTTGCGCGATATTACCGAGGTGTTGAGCAATGCGGGGCTGAATGTGACCGCGGTGAATACCGCCACCCATCATGCCACTCATATTGCGACCATGACCCTGCGCATGGATGTGAGCGATGTCGAGCAGCTGAGTCAGGCATTGCTCAAGCTTGAGCAGCTCCCAAACGTGATGGAGGCATCGCGTAAGTATGTGTAATGCCATCCCTGTCATCGGGGCTAGCCGTTAATGTCGATAGCCTGTCTACAGCTGCTGTGCCGGGTCTGCCTGCTTTTCGCCGGTCTGGTCGCTGTAATCACCCCGGGCTGGGCCGACTCAGCCGCAATGCGCGATACGCTGGATTCGGATGGTGATGGCCTGACCGATCTTGAAGAGGCCCGCATTTATAAAACCGACTCCCAGTTTGCCGACACCGATACGGATGGCCTGGCCGATGGGCTGGAGGTCAATGAATACTGGACCCTGCCCCTGGTCGCGGATACCGATGGCGACGGTTATCTGGATGGTGTCGAGGTGCGGCTGGGCTCTGATCCGACCGAGGCAGGTAGCCGGCCGGATCCACAGGACCCCCGCTATAACGATCTGGACGGGGATGGGCTGACCAATCACGAGGAACGCGAGCTGGGCTCGGATCCGCAAAGAGTGGACAGTGACTTTGATGGCGTGGGCGATTTTGTGGAAGTACGCCGATATATGACCTCGCCCACACTGGTCGACAGCGATGGCGATGGCGCCTGGGATGGGGAGGAGGTCGCCGCCGGCACGGATCCTGCCAATCCCGACAGCCGCCCGACGGCCCCGCAATGAGTCGACCAGGGATTGGCTTTAGTCTAATTACTTGTTGATTAACAGATGCTTGCCCTTAGCCAGTTTCCGCACGGATAGTGTCCAAAAGCCGCAGTTGATGTGGTAGTCTAGCCGGTCATTTATTGCGGCATGGCTGACGTTGATACGCTTTTGTGTAAAATCGGCCTCGCAGCATCGTTGTTGGCGCTATCGGGACCGCCAGCCATCGCTGGAAATCAGGTATTAAATAACAAACGGTCCCGATAATCCTGGGAGGGGCCATATCGAATGGTGTTTAAAATATATGTCTAAGCAATCTCAGTTTACACGGGAAGAGTTATTGGCCTGCGGGCGTGGGGAAATGTACGGGCCAGGCAATGCACAGCTGCCGTTGCCGCCGATGTTGATGTTTGATCGGGTGATCCGGATCTCCGATGAAGGGGGTGAGTTCGGCAAGGGGGAGATCATCGCCGAGCTGGATATTACCCCTGATCTGTGGTTTTTCGGCTGTCATTTCCACAATGATCCGGTGATGCCGGGTTGCCTGGGTGTGGATGCCATGTGGCAGCTGATCGGCTTCTTCCTGGGCTGGATGGGTGGACCTGGGCGTGGCCGCGCGCTGGGCGCCGGCGAGGTGAAATTTTTTGGTCAGGTGACTCCCGAAAATAAAAAAGTCACCTATCGTATTAATATGAAACGCGTGATTTTGCGCAAACTGGTAATGGGAATTGGTAACGCGACAATGGAAGTTGACGGACGAGAGATCTACAGCGCCGCCGATTTACGTGTGGGGCTGTTCACTTCGACCGAAGATTTCTGAGAACGTGGGAATAACAGGCAAGAGGAAATAGCATTGAAACGTGTCGTCGTCACTGGACTGGGTATTGTCTCCAGCATCGGTAATAACAAGCAAGAGGTGTCCGCTTCCCTGCGCGAGGGACGCTCGGGGATCAGCTTTAGCCAGGAGTATGCCGATCTCGGTTTTCGCAGCCATGTGCATGGTGCGGTGAATCTGGATACCGAGGCATTGATCGATCGCAAGTTGCGGCGCTTTATGGGCGATGCGGCGGCCTTTAATTATATCGCCATGCAGGAGGCGGTCGCGGATGCCGGCCTCAGCGAAGAACATATCTCGAATCCGCGCACCGGGCTGATCGTTGGCTCGGGGGGCGCATCCACCGAAAATACCGTGTTGGCGGCAGACCTGCTGCGCTCCAAGGGCGTGCGCAAGGTGGGGCCATTTATGGTGCCGCGCACCATGGGCAGCACCACGTCGGCCTGTCTGGGCACCGCCTTCAAGGTGAAAGGCGTGAGCTATTCCATCAGTTCGGCCTGCTCCACCAGCGCGCACTGCATTGGCAATGCCATGGAGCTCATCCAGATGGGCAAGCAGGACATGGTCTTCGCCGGTGGTGGCGAAGAGCTGCATTGGACCCAAAGCGTGCTATTTGATGCCATGGGCGCGTTGTCTTCCAAATACAATGACACGCCCGAAAAGGCGTCACGCGCCTATGATGCGGACCGCGACGGATTCGTGATTTCCGGGGGCGGGGGTCTGTTGGTACTGGAAGAACTGGAGCACGCCAAACGGCGTGGCGCGAAGATCTACGCCGAGCTGGTGGGTTACGGGGCGACCTGCGATGGATACGACATGGTGCAACCCTCGGGTGAGGGCGCCGTCCGCTGCATGCAGCAGGCGCTGGCAAGCGTCGAGGGCAGTATCGATTACATTAACGCCCACGGCACCAGCACGCCGGTCGGTGATACCAAGGAACTGGCCGCGATCCGGGAGGTGTTTGCCGACACCATCCCTCATATCAGCTCCACCAAATCACTGACCGGGCACGCGCTCGGCGGGGCCGGTGTCAATGAGGCCATCTATTCCCTGCTGATGATGGAAGGGGATTTCGTCGCCGCCTCGGCCAATATTGAGAATTTGGACGCAGAGGCCAAAGGCATGCCGGTGGTGCAGACGCGGATTGACGATGTGAAGCTCAATACGGTGATGTCAAACAGCTTTGGTTTCGGCGGCACCAATGCCTGCCTGGTCTTTCAGCGCTTTAGTGGCTGAAGGCCTTGGTGATTGGGCGACAGCTATCTGTGAAACCGATGGTGAATTTATTAAAGGACCCCCTGTGAGTAAAGCACTCTGTGGGAATTGTCTGAGAAACCTGTGAGCATCCTGTGACCAAAGAACCGAAAATTAATCTGGCCAGCAGCAAGGGGCGTCGCAGTCTGGACAGTGTGAACGGATTCACCACCAGTGTCGGCCCCGGCAGTGTATTTACCGGCACCATCGGCGGGGAGGGCCACACCATTGTACTCGGTCGCGTCGAGGGCGACAGTCAGTTGAACGGTACCCTGGTGATCGGCGAGGGCGGTGCCTGGCTGGGGGATGTCACGGCCAAAAATGTGGTGATCGCCGGCCGGCTTGAGGGCACGGTCATCGCACAGGAAAAAATCGAGATCCTGTCCACGGCGCAGATTCGCGGCAGCCTGACCAGCCCGGTCATCGCCATCGCCGAAGGGGCGGTGCACGATGGTGAGATCCACATGGGCCAGGTGCAGCGCTTCACGGATCAGCGCGATGCCCTGTAGTGGGTGCCGGGCAAATCGCGCCCGGTGTTATCGACTCCGTCTCCAGCCTTTCCTTTAACGCTAAACCCTTCAGCCATCATCACCAGCCATCAATTGTCATTGCCCCATTCTTTTTGACCCATGCTGACCGCAAAACGCCTCTCCCAGCTTAAGGATATCCTGCGTCAGCCCGCGGCGCCGTTTCGTGAGCAACACGTGGTGCGCTGTGTCCGTCAACAGCTGGCTGCGGCCGGTGTGCCACATTTCCTTGACCCCTTTGGTAACCTGGTGGTCGGGGT
>JAVVEP010000013.1 GCA_032250735.1 Gammaproteobacteria bacterium | reverse complement strand
GGGCGCGGGGGGTACCGAACTGTCGGGGGGGCAGAAACAGCGCCTGGCCATTGCGCAGGCCTTTCTGCGTGATGCGCCGATTCTGATTCTGGACGAGGCCTCATCAGCACTGGACAGCCAGTCTGAGCAGGTGATTGTGCAGGCGCTCGATGAGCTACGGGCGCACCGCACCACCCTGCTGATTGCGCATCGTTATTCCTCCATCCGCTCCGCCGACCGCGTCATCTATTTTGAGGGTGATGGCAGTCTGAGTATCGGCCGGCATGAGGAACTCATGGCCAGTCATCCACGCTACCGCGAGGCGGTGGAGTGGCAGACGACGGAGGCTGAATAGGTCGGCGCCTTACCCCGGCAAAATATGATGACGTCTTCGCTCGTCTGAAACCTGCACGCGTCCCGTTGAAATCGTATTGAAAAGATGCTCAAACACCTGCCCCGGGTGTTGCGTGTCGTCCTCCAGAAAATAGCTGTGTCCCTTGGGCATGTCATAGGTGTTGTTGAAGTTGTCGCAGTCGATGGCATAGACATTGGTATGCACTTTATTCATGTCCTCCGGTCCGGTGTGTCCCAATCGACGTGATGCCACATTGTTTTTCAGATTGGAAATCTTGCTGGAACGCAGCGCCAGATCATCCGATGCAAAATACACCGAAACATTTCTTGAGGCGTGGCTGATCAACGCACCACGCTCATTTTTTTCCAGGGTTTCATTAACGACATCGGCCGCCATCAGAATTGTGTTGCGAAACAGTAATGGCACGCCGGATGCCAGATCATATTGATCCCATTTCGCCAGGGTTTCGCGCAATACCCGATTACCCATGGAATGGGCAAGAACATTGATGCGCTTCAGGCAGGGAGCGCCTTCAGCCTGCTGGTTACGCCAATTCATGAAGTGTTGTAGCGCCCGCGCGAATGAATAGGCGCTTTGATCCGCGGACTTCTGGTCGTCCCAGTAATCCTGAATGATGCCTTTGTCGTCATCGCAGGGCCAGATGATGGGGATGACCTCCACCAGGTCTTTTTCCTTCTGGTCAAACAGCGACTGCAACTTGGCTGCGCGGGGAAAGATGTCCGGTTCGGGCAGGTTGGAAAAACCGTGAATGTATAACAGCAGCTGCTTGGCCGTGCTTTTTTGCAGCGTCGCCATGAAATTCGTTGAGCCCAACTCGGTGTATTTATCCTTGCCTTTTCGTTGGCAAAAATAGACCGAGTTGGCGGGGCTGTTTTTGGTTAAATCAAAATGAAAATCGCGTCCCCTTTTGGTTCGAATCGAGCCTTTGGGTTCACGGTTGGTCAGAAAAAGCATGGCACTCCTCCATGAGTCGGTGGGTTGAGTAAATGATCAGACGTGATGCTAGAGCCCGTCGCATGACAATTCAAGAAATAAACAGGTTCGATGGCGAAAATTTCTTAACCGTGGCGTCAGGGCAACGGGCATGAAACGATTGCAGTGACCGCGTTTAGCCATGGCCTGAGGGCATGTCAGAAATCCGCAATGATCACCGGTGATCAGGGGAGGTCGCTGCCAGGAAGCGTGGGGCTGAGAGTCTGTGAAGTGGCGTACTCGAAGCGCCGGAAATTTTCAGATAGGCAAAGATGCAGGAGTCTGGAAGCAAGGGGTACAAAAACAAGAGGGTTAAAAAATAAGGGGCTTAAAAAATAAGGGGCTTAAAAAATAAGGGGCTTAAAAACAAGAAGGGAACCCTACCGAAATAGAGTTCCCTTCTATTTTTAACGTGGGGTATAAGCCACATTGGTGAAGCTGCAAAGCTGCGTGAGCAGGTTAGCAGGCTACACAGGCGTTGCTTGCGCAACAACATCCGTTGTCAGATGTCTAGCTATACTGGTTGTGTGTAACAGTATGGTTTTGCGTCGGATTACATTCCGCCGCCCATACCGCCACCACCACCACCGCCGCCCATGCCGCCGCCACCCATTCCGCCGCCCATACCGCCGCCACCGCCGCCGCCACCACCACCCATTCCGCCACCCATAGTGACCTCCAGAGTAAGTAAGTAACAAACATTGATGACTAGCTGCAGGTACGACAATACATGTGTATTGACAGTACATGAAACTAGCACAGTGTTGATCAACGCTACCACTGCTGATCGTTCTGTGTCATTAATCACCGGGGTGATTTTCACCACCCAGAAGATCAATGACGTTGCAGAAGTTAGCAAGGCAGGACTTGGTTGTCAATCTTGTGAAGGGGTTCATGAAGAAAAAAAGCTGGCCATAACTTATTGATTTTAAAGGGTGATAAAGGATGCTTGTGCTGGTTTTCCCTGACGGCACAGGGCCTTAACCTCCGGTGAATGGTCAAAATATAGCCAAAAATGGCCGTTTAATAGGCAAAACCGATCTTTTAATAATAAACAGCTATATGTAGTTTTTTGTGGGGCAGGCATGGTCGCCCGATAGCGGATTTAATGTTTGTAAATTCAAGCGGTTGACAGGGACTGTTGGCGATGGAGGCAGTGTTGAGCGCGGTTTTTATTGGATGGTTTTGTGACATAATCCCCGAGCCTTGCCGGTCTACCTCAGCGTCAGATTACATTAAAAAAAATAAAAGGACTTCCCGCTATGTTTTTGCTTACGGCCACGTTTTTATTGTTATCCGGTATCGCCAGTCTCACTTATCAGGTGGTCTGGGTCAGGTTGCTGGGGCTGAGCATGGGCTCTACCAGCGCCTCCATTAGCACGGTATTGGCGGCCTTCTTTTTGGGCCTGGCGCTGGGCAGTTATCTGGCCGAACGGATTACCCGCAATCGTATCAATGATCTCAAACCGTATATTGCGCTGGAGATTATTATTGGCCTGTCGGGCCTGGCGCTGCTGCCTATTTTGCTGAATCTGGATGCCATCATGGCGGCGACGCCGGCGCTGGGCGCGACGATCCCCAACAAGTTCGCGGTCACCACGGCGCTGCTGCTGATCCCCACCGTGTGCATGGGCGCAACCTTTCCGGTAATGGCATCGATCCTTATCCGTCGTAAAGATGAGGTGGGTCTGCGCGTCAGCCAGCTCTATAGCCTGAATACGGCGGGTGCGGTGCTGGGGGCGGCGCTGGCCGGTTTCTTTTTTGTGCCTAACTGGGGTCTGGACGGTGCGGTCTATATTGCCTTCAGTTTCAACCTGCTGATTGTGGTGCTGGCGGTATATCTCAATCGAAAGATTGAGCTGCCCCCGATTGAAGTATCGGCAGCGGTGCCCGCTTCAGCGACATCGGTCTCAGCGGTGGAGGAGGCACCCCTGCGTGGCCGGGCCTTGATGGTGCTGTTTGCCACCGGCCTGGTGGCGATCGCCACCGAGGTGGGCTGGACCAAGTATCTGTCAATTTTCACCGGAACCACTATTTATGGTTTTGCGGCGATTCTGACCATCTTCCTCACCGGTATCGCTGCCGGTTCATGGGCCATTAAATCCCATCTTGAGCGCATGCAACGTCCGGAGTTGTGGATGGCCTTCGGACTGGTGTTGCTGGGTGGCTCCTTGTTGCTGACCCGTGCTGGTCTGACCTGGATCCCGCCTATCTATCAGGCGATTAATCACTTCCCGGTGGAACCGTGGCTGAAGCATGGCGTGAAGTATGCGTTTGTATTTATGCTGTTGTTCCCCCCAACCTTTCTGTTTGGCGTGCTGTTCCCCCTCAACCTGAAACTCTATTGCGGCAACCTGCAGGGCGTGCGGGCACGTATCGGCAAGGCCTACGCGGTCAACACGGTCGCCAGTATTTTTGGTTCCTTAATGGCGGGGTTCTGGCTGATTCCCTATTACGGCACCGATGTGTTGTTGACGTCCATGGCGATTGTGCTGTTGTTGTTGCCCTTCCTGTTCGTGCCGGCACTGAAAACACAGCTGGCCAGGGTGGCGATCACCTCTGTTGCGTTGATCGCGCTACTGGGCAGCTGGCTGCTGCCACATCTCAGTTACAAGGATCTGATCAGCTCGGTGCAATATGATGAAGAGGCCTATACCGGCAAGGAGCCAAAGTATCTGTTTCTGAAAGAGGGTAAGGCCGGTGTCATCAGCATGGTGACTTATGACGATCGGCATGTGAAGCTGCAAAATAATGGCCTCAATGAATCCTTTATCGATCTTGAGGACGAAAATAATGTGCTGCTGGTGGAAAGCCTGTTGGGTCTGGTGCCGTACCTGGTGCATGAAAACCCCAAGTCGGCCTTTGTGGTGGGTTTCGGTGGCGGCATTACCACCAAGGCACTGACCTTTACCCAGCTGGAGTCGATCCGCGTGGTTGAGCTGGAGCCGGCGGTGGTGGAGGCGGGGCGTGCGATTCTGGGCGGGAAGATTCCTGCGTTGGAGGACCCGCGCGTTACCCTCACGCTCAACGATGCGCGCAATACCCTGCTGACCGAAAACACTCGCTACGACATTATCGCTGCACAACCATCACATCCCTGGCTGGCGCGCGCAGCAAATGTGTTTACCAAAAACTTTTTTGAGTTGGTCAATTCACGGCTCAATGAAGGCGGCATATACAGCCAATGGGTGAACCTGTTTCACATGGATGCGACCACGTTGAAATCCCTGATGCGGGCATTTTATGAGGTGTTTCCGCATGGTATGAGCTTTGCTAATCTCAGCACGGGCGACTTCATTATGTACGGCTCTGGCTCGCCGCTGATATTTGATTTTGCACAAATCGAACAACGCATGAGTGGGACGAAAATCAAGGCTGCGTTGAATTACTATGACATCTATTCGGCCCGTGACTTGATGTGGTACTTCTCGCTCAGTCGTGAAGAGGCGCTGGCGGCGTCCATGACGGTGCCTGCCAATACTGATACCAATATTCTTTCGGAGGTGCGCCTGTCGGCAATGGATAATGATCCACCGCCCGAAGAAAACCCCTACGATTTTTTGAGAGGGGAATATCGGTTTAACCTGCGCCCCCATTTTGGCGCCGATGCGGTTGAGCGCATTTATGACCTGGGCACATTTTATCTTTCTGAATGGAATGAGCTGGAGATGGCGCAGCATGCGGCGGACCAGTTGCGGGACCTCGATCCGATCAAGGCACGTGGCATTGAGTATGAAAAACACTGGCACCGCTTTGAATTTGATGAGGCGGATGCCCTGTTTGCCCAGCACCCGCACTGGCCGGATCGCACCTATATACAGCAGGCATTGTCGCTGGCGGATCGCGGCCGTTATGAAGAGGCCGCCGCCGTAATGCCCAAGGTGGAGATGGAGAGTTTACGCCGCACGCTGTCAGCCCGTTTGTTGTATGAGCGGGGGCATTATGATGAGCTTATCGTATTGAATGCGAAATACGATGCGGAAAAGCTGTGGCGTCTGTCGGCCCTGGCCAAGCGGGATTTGACCGCGGCCGGTGCCGCCCTGCATGCCCTGGCGCAGCATGTTTCGCCAGAGCTTCCCCAGATGCGGCTGCTGGCAGGCTATTATGGCGCCATCAATGATG
Organism: Gammaproteobacteria bacterium; assembly: GCA_032250735.1. Lineage (NCBI taxonomy): Bacteria > Pseudomonadati > Pseudomonadota > Gammaproteobacteria > Gammaproteobacteria bacterium. Next base: position 87,713 of record JAVVEP010000013.1, on the reverse strand, counting down.
CCCCGCAGCTTGAGCGCATGGCGCGCCTGATCATCAAGCAGCAGGATAAGGAAATTGTGCGCATTCAGACATTGCTGAGCGAGGCTGTTGAGGCCGAGCAGGGGAGTCGTTCGCAGGATCTGCTCAGGCGGCTTGATCGTTTGAACCCAGAGGCCAGCTATAAACTGAAAACATTACGCGCCAAGGTGGAGAAATTGGCCGCTGCTTCGTGACGGCGGTAATACCGGCTGGAATAGTTGGAATATGTCGGTGCAGAGGATTTTGTTTCGCTATAGCTATAGTTGATGTAACCGGGTGGGCGGTCTTTGGCGGCAGATGTGATCGTCAGGCTAACGGTCGGTCAAAGGAGGTGGCATGAGTGATTACCAGCATATCCTGTGTGCGGTTGACCTTAGCGATGAAAATATCATTGTCGCATCGCGGGCGGCTGAACTGGCCAATTTTTATCATGCGCAGCTCAGCTTGTTGCATGTCGTGGAATATATTCCTGTCGATCTGGCGAATGAGCTGGTGCTGCCGCAGCAGCAAGACATCGAACAGCAACTAGTGCTTCAGGCAACGAATCACCTGGCGGCGCTGGCAGGGCAAATCAGGGTTGAGCGCCTGCACCAGGCGGTGGTGCAGGGTTCAACGAAATCAGAGATCATTGAGTATGCGCAGGCACAGCAGGCGGATCTGATTGTGCTGGGCCGACATGGCCGCCACGGAATCTCCCGCTTGTTGGGTTCCGTGGCGAATGCGGTGCTGCATCACGCCCCCTGTGATGTGTTGGCGGTACGGGTGGGTGGGTGAATGGCGGTTTTGTCCGGCGCCGGGGTGTTGAGTCCGCAGCGCTGTTTGGTGGACGTGCGGCTATTTGAAGTTGGTGAATTCGTGCCGGTGCGCCTGCTGGCGCATGATAAAAAACAGGGTGATTTTCCGCATAAAACGGGTCCTTGCATCCCGGGTCATACTAGTGCAAGGCAGTGATTATTATGGAAATTAATTGTTGAGTTTTTTTCTTAGAATTGCGTTGACACGTCCGACGGGATTAGTCTAGCATCGTGGCCATAGATAAAACTGATAATTAAGTTTATTAGATTAATAATAATATTCTGATATACCAGAATGCTCCGTTGGCGCGGTATGAGATGTAGAAATGCCCGGTACAGGGCACGCATTTCAGGCGTGATAGTGTGAACCAGCCGAGGAGTTGACGTCCATTGTTGAGGAAGGTCGTCATCAATAAATAATAGGCGAGCACGACTTGCCAAGAATCGAGGGAGAACAAGCGGCTGCTTCAGCTGGCTTGATTTAGCAGAAATCAGGAAATTTCCAATCGGCGGCGTGAGCCGTGTTAGACGAGTGCTGCGTCGGTCAGCTGATCGATGTGGCCGGGTTTTCTGTGTTTGGGCCTGATTGCCCGTGAATAATCAATACCTTGTTAAACCATTTGTAGTTATTTGTTGTTAAATGCATAACCAACACGTATCGAGGAAAGAGATGGTAGTGAAGAACCGTTTAATCAATCCGAATGCGCAACGCCGTAGTTTTGGGGATGTCGCTGGGACCGGGATTGTCGGACTCATCTGTCTGGCGATGTTGTTGCTGTCTTCAGTGGCGATGGCTGCCAAGTATGACGTCGTGCCTCCCGGCGGAACTCATAAGGGGGAGGATGTCCCCCAGCCCATTGAGTTTCCTCACAACATACATGTTAAGGATAACGGTATTAACTGTATGTACTGCCATACCTATGCGCGACGCAGCAAGGTAGCTGGCATCCCTCCCACCAGTAAGTGCATGGGTTGTCACAAGGTTATCGCCACCGACAAGCCGCGTATTCAGGCGCTCACCAAATACTGGGAAGACAAAACTCCCCCGCTGTGGAAAAAGGTGCATGACGTGCCGGATTTTGTGCACTTTACGCATGAAAAACACTTGAAAAAAATGGTGTTTGATCGTGAGCTTCCCGTGGAAAACGTGAAGGAAGTGTGCGCGTTTTGTCATGGTGAAGTGGAAAACATGACGGTGGCCAACAAAGTTAAACCGCTGAATATGGGTTTCTGTGTTGGTTGTCACATTCAAAACAAAGAGCTTGGCGCGCCGGGTGATTGCTGGAAGTGTCACAAATAATAATCCCGCGCAGCAGGATTGGGCGTAGGTGGTTTTGAGTAGGCGAATTAATAGAGTGGAAAAACGACTATGATCGGAAAGATAAACCGTAGAAGTTTCCTGAAAGTAATGGGCTGGAGTGGTGCTGGCGCTGCGTTGAGCGGCTGCGATCTGCCCTCCACCGTCACCCTGGAAGAAGGTAAGGAAGAGGTCGTTTCTTACCTGATGCCTGAGGAGTATGTCATTCCGGGTGTGGGTGTATGGTATGCCTCAACCTGTACCCAGTGTGGGGCCGGCTGCGGCATCCATGGGCGCGTACGCGAGGGTCGGGTGTTAAAGCTGGAAGGTAATCCCGATGCGGCCTTGAACAAGGGCAAGCTGTGCATGATGGGACAGGCCGGCGTGCAGGGCCATTACAATCCGGATCGCATCACCACACCGATGTTACGCACCGGTGGTAGCCTGGCGGCCGTGACCTGGGATCAGGCAATGGCTGTGCTGGAAGAGAAACTGGCTGCCGTCAGCGGTGATCGATTTGGCTGGTTTACCGGCACAATGAGCGGCCATCAGGCTGCGCTGGTCGCCAACCACCTGGAGGCCATGGGTTCGACAAAACACTATGTGCATGAGGTGGTGAATAACGCCGTGTCGCGCGCCGTCAATACGGACATGCTGGGTGAGGCAACACCGCGGTTGCGTTTGGACAAGGCGAAGATGGTGGTCTCCTTTGGCGCGGACTTCCTCGGCGCGGGCCAGTCGCCGGTGCATTACGCAGGGCAGTACGCCGCCTTCCGCACCAATAAGGAACGCGGCCTACTGGTGCAAATCGAATCGAAGATGTCACTGACGGGTGGTAATGCCGATTTGTGGTTGGCCATCAAGCCGGGTACCGAGGGTATATTGGCGCTGGGAATGGCGAATCTGCTGCTCAACAAGCTTAAGCTGAGCGATGCGGGCATTCCTTCCGACGTGCGCGCGATGATTGATGATCACGACATTACCCGTGTCGCCAGAACCACGGGTGTCGCGGGACACCGTATACAGCGCGTGACCCAGTTGCTGTCTGAGCGTTCACCGAGCCTGGTGCTCGCCGGTGCGACGGTAGAGGGCCATGCGCACGGCTATGCGGCAACCGCCGCAGTGATGTTGCTGAACCATATATTGGGCAACGTCGGCAAGACCATCGAGTCGGCCGGCGATTTCCCCTTCCCGCAGCTGATGTCCAGGCAGGGAGGCACCTCAGACCTGCTGGCCTTTGCTGCGGATGCGAAGGCGCAACAGCTGGATGCCGCCATCTTCTATGGCAGCAACCCGGTTTATTCCGCGCCGCAGGCTCTGGGCCTGGGTGAGGCAATGGCCAACATCGGCTTCAAGGTCGCGATCGCGCAGTTCCCGGATGAAACCGTAATGGCCGCCGATCTGGTGTTGCCGGTGGATTCCTATCTTGAAGATTGGGGAACGCAGGTGCCGGCCAATCAGGCGGAGTCGAATGCGATTCATGTGCAGCAGCCGTTGATGGAAAGGCTGCATTCGCAAACCAGAGGGCTGGGCGACATTCTGCTATCTCTGTTGAAACAACGAAAGAGTGAAGAATATGCGCAGTTTGAGGACTATTACGCCTATCTGCGTAATGCCTTTGCCGCGATGCCGGCCGATGTGAAGCAATCTGCGCAGAATAATAACGAGTTCTGGAACACCGCCCTGCAAACCGGGGTGATCAACGTCGAGTCCGGCGCGCGTAAACTGCAGTCGACAGTCGTATCGTTTGCCGCGCCGGTGACGGAAGGCGCTGCGGATGGCTTGTCACTGGTGCCTTCGGCGCGCATGGGTTTGTTCGACGGACGGCATGCGAACCTGCCGTGGCTGCAGGAAGCGCCCGACCACATCAGTAAGGTGGTGTGGGATTCGTGGGCCGAAATGCACCCGGATACCGCCGCCAAAATGGGAATCGCGAATCTGGATCTGGTGCGGATAAGCTCAGCGCAGGGCAGTGTTGATGTGCGGGTGGTACTGCTCAAGGGCGTGCATCATGATGCCGTCGCAGTGCCGTTGGGTCAGGGGCATGAGGCCTATGGTCGTTATGCGAAGGGCCTGGGCGTGAATCCGCTGAAAATCCTTGATGCGACAACGGATGCGATGACGGGTGAGCTGGCCATGTTCAGCACGCGCGTCACGGTGAAGAAAATAGGTGAGGCAGATGCACTGTCGATTGTACGAATGGGTACCGGCAGCGGTGATAGTCAAGCAGGGCGTAAGTTGGTGGTGACCGTGCCCGTTGAGCAGGTCAAGCGTTCGGAGGGAGCATAACCATGTCATTAGACAATATTCTTAATCATTGGTCAGACTTCCGTAAAGGTGCCGAGGAAGGTGGTCATCATAAATATGAACACCGCTGGGCAATGGCCATTAATCTTGATCTGTGCACCGGTTGCAATGCCTGTTCTACCGCTTGTTATGCGGAGAACAATCTTGCCGTGGTCGGTAAAGAGCGTTTTGAAAAGGGCCAGGCCATGCACTGGTTGCGTATCGAGCGTTATTGGGATCAGCCTGATAAAGAATATCCGGAACAGGGCGCCAGCTTTCTGCCAATGATGTGCCAGCAGTGCGGTGCCGCGACCTGTGAACCGGTGTGCCCGGTTGCCGCGACCTATCACACGCCAGACGGGTTGAACGCGCAGGTGTACAACCGCTGTATCGGTTCACGCTATTGTTCAAATAACTGTCCGTTCCGCGTGCGGTACTTCAATTTCTATTCTTACTACGAATCTGCATGGCCGCAACCGATGGAGCAGCAGCTCAATCCGGATCTGTCCGTTCGTGATAAAGGTGTAATGGAGAAATGTACCTTCTGCGTGCAGCGTATCCGCACCGCCAAGGATAAGGCCTACATGGAGGATCGCCCGGTTGAAGACGGTGAGGCGATGACGGCCTGCGCACAGGCTTGTCCGACGTCTGCCATTGTGTTCGGTGACGCCATGGATGAGAACAGCATGGTGAGCAAACTGTGGAAAAAGCATCAGGTGGAGCGCGGTGTTTACCAGCAGACAAAAAATGCGAAGAAGAATGCCGATTTACGTGGCTACCGGATTTTCGAAGAACTCAACGTCGATCCGTCAGTGATGTATCTCGAACGTGTTCGTGAAAATGTATAAACCTCTTTTAAAGATCCTTTGTGAACCCTTTAAAGAAGTACGGCCGTCAAAAAAGATTAAGGTGATATAACAATGACGATGGTGACAGAGAAAGACATTAACGAGCAGATTGCTTGGGCAAAAATCAACACTGATGTGTTGAAGAGTATGGAAAATCCACGCCCGGCCTATTGGGTGACGCTGATAGTGTGTCTGGCAATGGTGGCCTGTGCCGCCGTGGCGGAATACATCCAGTACACCGTGGGTATGGGGCCTTCTAACCTCAACAACCCGCACATGTGGGATATGTATATCGCCTCCTTCGTGTTCTGGATTGGCATGAGTCACTCCGGCACCTTATTGTCGGCTATCCTGCATCTGATTCACGCCGACTGGCGCAAGCCGATTTATCGGTTTGCCGAAGCCATGACCACGTTCTCACTGATGACCGCGGGCCTGTTTCCTATCATCCATCTGGGTCGTGTCTGGAATATGTACTGGGTGTTGCCCTACGTCAGCGATCGGGGTCATTGGCCGAATTTCCGTTCGCCGCTGGTATGGGATGCCTTCGCGATCAGCACCTATCTTTCCGCTTCCATGCTATTCCTGTTTGTCGGCATGATACCGGATCTGGCGATTTGTCGTGACAACACCACTGGCTGGCGTAAAAAGCTGTACACCATGCTATCACTGGGTTGGGTGGGCAGTGACCGCCAATGGCGCAACTTCCGCAAGATCTATCTGTTGATGGCCTGCTTCCTGATCCCGTTGGCGGTATCGGTGCATTCCATTGTATCGGCGGACTTTGCAATGTCGATCATGCCTGGTTGGCACGTCACCACCTTCCCGCCCTATTTTGTGGCCGGTGCGTTGTACTCGGGTTGTGCGGCCATTATCACCCTGTTTGTGCTGCTGCGTTATTTCTTCCGTTTTGAGGAATACATGACCCTGCCGATCATGGAAAAAACCTGCAAACTGACCTTCGCTATCGCCATGGTATGGACTTACCTGAACCTGGTCGAGTTTGCCTCTGTCTGGTACGGCCATGATGTGTATAACAAGGAGTTGCTTATCTCCAAGGCCACGGGTGCCTATGCCTGGATTTTCTGGACGATGATCTTTTGCGGTTCGGTGTTGCCGTTCGCGCTGGCATTCCGTTCCCTGCGCCGGCATATGCCGACCATGTTTGTGGTGTCGCTGTTCCTGAATCTGGGTATGTTCTTTGAACGCTGGATGATCGTGGCGCCGACATTGTCGATGTCACACGAGCCACATCAATGGGATGTCATGTACGGCAGTATCGTGGAGTGGGCCATTGTGTTCGGCAGCTTTGGCTGGTTCGGCATGTTGTTCCTGGTGTTTGTAAAAGTATTTCCGTCGGTATCGATGTATGAGGTGAAAGAGATGGTCTTTCATCGCAAACGTTCTGCGGGTGAAGAAGATCTGGCGCGCATGACCGATCATGCCAAACCGGCAACTCAGACTACCGGCGGGGAGGGTGCATAAATGACTAAAAAAAGAATGATGGGCCTGTTCAGCGATTTTGATGAGGCGCATGACGCCATCGCTGATATTCGCCGTAATGAGGTCCCTGGATTGACGGTAGATGATGTCACCATGAAATCACCTATCGAACATCCTGAGGTGGAGGAGGTCCTGGGTGAGCGCCCGGTACACATCCAGAAATTCACCCTGTTCGGTGCCCTGTTCGGCCTGACATTCGGGTTTCTGTTCCTGTCCGGCGCACAGGCCACCTTCCTGGTGCAGCCGCAAGGTGGCAAGCCGGTTATTCCCTTGCCGTCAAATTTTGTATTGATGTATGAGATGCTGATTTTCTTCGGCGTCTGGAGCACGTTCTTTGCGTTTCTGTTTCTGTCAGGCCTGTTTAAAAAGCGCAGTGCACTGTATAGCGAAAAAGTCAGCCTTGACCAGGTGGCCATTCTGGTTGAGGTCGATGAGTCAATTAGCGAGTCGGTGAGAGCGCTTTTTCAAAAGCATAAGGTATTGGAAATTCGAGAAGAGGTCATACGATGAACCATTCGATGAAACGCATAGCGCTAATTCTGGCCGTGTTGACTATTCCATCAGTGGCGCTTGCATGGCCGTGGTCACAGGACATGATGAACCAGCCCAGCATAAAACCACAGGAGGGGGTGATGACGCCCTTTCCCGCCCGCTCTGTCCCGGTGATGGGTACTCCGACCAAGGTCGCGAACCGCGATGAAGCCAAAGATCTGGTCAATCCGATTCCAGTGACCGCCGCCTCGCTGAAAAAGGGACGCAACCTGTTCCGCATTTATTGTGCGGCATGTCACGGCCTGTCAGGTAAGGCAGAGTCGCCGGTGAGTGGGAAAATCGGCGCCATTGATCTAACCGATGATTACGTACAAAAGACGCTTACCGAAGGCTGGCTCTGGGGCACGATCACTTTTGGCAGTTTCGTGATGCCGGCCTACGGGGTGCCGGGTGAACAGGGTGGCTCCAACGACCTGTCAGTTGAAGAACGCTGGCACGTTGTGAACTATGTCAAAAATGGTTTGTTGAAAGAAACCACCGTCGCTGCAAAATAGTCCGCCGTGATTCGCGCAATGACTAGTGCAATGACACAGAGAAAAGATAAAAGGGGTAACAGGTAAATGGAGAACTTTGGTAGCTGGTCTGTTCTGACCACAAATTTCCTGGTGGTGCTGTATCTGGCGCTGGCGGGGGTGACATTTGCGTCTATCCTGCACCTGGCAAACGGCAAGTGGCGTTTCCAGGTGCGCTATTTTGCCGTCGCAACGGCGGGATTGTTCCCGCTGGCCGGCGTGCTGTTGCTGGTACTATTGGGCAGTGGTGAAAGCACTTTCCAGTGGCTGGCACAGGCACATGAAGAGGGTAATCACCTGAATGGCTGGCATGATTATGGCTTCCTGGTGACCCGGCAGATAGTGGGTTTTCTGGTGGTTGCCGGTTTCTTCGGCCTGTTTATCAAATATCAGCACAAGACCTCGATTGATGATTCACCGGCGGTGCATCGGACATTTCGCAATATTGCCCTGTGCATTCCGGGCGTCTACGTACTGTATGGCACCATGGTGGCCTGGGACTTTGAGATGACGATGATTCCCGGCTGGCACAGCGCCAGTTACGGCGTCTATCAGTTTGTCAGCATGTTCCATTTCTTCCTGGCGTTTCTCGCCGTGTTGCTGATTATGCTGCACCGCTCCGGCAAGGTGGCAAAACCCTACAAGCCTTTTGTGTTTAACTATCTCGCACAAATGATGCTGGCCTTCACGATCCTGTGGACCTATTTCTATTTCACGCAGTTTCTCATTATGTGGTACGGCCGGCTGCCGGAAGAGATGGATCGCTTCTACGGCATGATGCAGCATGACCTGGCCCCACTGTGGTGGACCTTCCTGGTGCTGAAATTTATGGTGCCGTTCGTCACCTTTGCGGTCTGGACACCGAATCGACACAACCCCCGGGTGATCCTGTTGGTCGCCGCCAGCATCATGCTCGGCACCTGGATCGAACGTTATACCTGGGTGTCAGGCTCGGTGTCACCGGAGTTTTATCATATCCCGATGACCTCGATATTCGACATTGTGGTCACGGTGGTGATCGCCGTGGCCGGCTGGCTCTCCGTGCGGACGGTCATGACCCGCTACGGTCTGGTGCGCAGTTAATGGCGACAGCGGTTAGCCGGATTGATACCGGCTAAGCGTCGTTCTGGATAGAAACGTTGGATGGAACAAAAAGGGCTCTCTGAGCCCTTTTTTTGTGCCCGAGGTCAGATAGGCTCATGGAACAGGCCTGCCATCAGCGCATTAGCTTATAATAATATTAAAATAAACAATGTTCTTGGCGAGATATTCTCTGCTATGCTCCCTGGCTAATCCGGGTGTTTTTGGTGTAAAAGCCTAATGTTAACGGGCAGATATAGTGATTACTGAGGCTCCCTTGCGGATATCAAGCTATCGAGGGCTAGTATGTGAGTTCGAATGAAATTGATCAGGGCCGACGCCGCATGTTGCTGGCGGCAACGGCGGCAATGGGTGGGATTGGCGCCGTTTATGTGGCCGCACCGTTTGTGTTGTCCATGGATCCCAGCGAAAAGGCGAAGGCCGCCGGCGCCCCGGTTGAGGTGGATATCAGCAAGCTGCAGCCCGGTCAGCTGATGACCGTCGAATGGCGAGGTAAACCCGTATGGGTGCTGCGGCGTAATCAGGCCATGCTGTCCGGTATGGAAACCCTGACGGATAAGTTGCGGGATGCGGGCTCTGACGAGTTGTCCCAACAGCCGCATTACACCAAAAACCCCCATCGCTCGATCAATCCTGAATACATGGTGATGGTCGGTATCTGTACCCATTTGGGCTGTGCGCCGACCTATCGGCCAGAATTTGCGCCCCCTGATCTGGGTCCGGACTGGAAGGGCGGCTTCTTCTGTCCCTGTCATGGCTCTCGTTATGATCTCGCCGGCCGCGTGTTTTCCGGTGTGCCCGCACCGTCCAACCTGGTTGTCCCTCCCTATCATTATGTCTCGGCGACCCGCCTGATGGTGGGTGTTGATCCGGAGGCCATCTGATGTTTGAAAACATGAAATATCGCGCTGTGGCCCTACGTGACTGGGCGGACGAGCGGTTTCCGGTGACGGCCTTCTGGCACGACCACATGGTCAAGTATTATGCCCCCAAAAACCTGAATTTCTGGTACTACTTCGGTTCTCTGGCCCTGCTGATGCTGGTGATGCAGCTGCTCACGGGTATCTTTCTGACCATGAACTACAAGCCAACCGCCGACACCGCCTTTGCCTCAGTGGAATACATCATGCGTGATGTGAACTGGGGCTGGCTGATTCGCTACATGCATTCCACCGGCGCGTCGTTTTTCTTTGTGGTGATCTATTTGCACATGTTTCGGGCCTTACTATACGGCTCGTACCGCGCACCGCGTGAACTATTGTGGTTGTTCGGCATGCTGATATTCACCGTGTTGATGGCCGAGGCCTTTATGGGATATCTGTTGCCCTGGGGGCAGATGTCCTTCTGGGGCGCGCAAGTCATCATCTCCCTGTTTGGCGCCATCCCCTATATTGGTGATGAGCTGGCCTTATGGATACGGGGCGATTTTGTGGTGGCCGACGCCACCCTGAACCGCTTTTTCGCCTTCCATGTGATCGCCTTTCCGCTGCTATTGATCGGTCTGGTGATGTTTCACATGATCTCTCTGCATTCCGTCGGTTCCAATAATCCCGATGGCATCGAGATCAAAAAGCACAAGAACAAGGATGGCGTACCGGTAGACGGCATTCCCTTTCATCCCTATTACACCCTGAAAGATTCCGTTGGGGCAGTGGTGTTTTTGATGATCTTCGCTGTAGTGCTGTTCTATGCGCCGGAGATGGGGGGCTGGTTTCTGGAGAAAGATAATTTTGTGCCGGCCAATCCCCTGAAGACGCCGGAGCATATCGCACCGTTGTGGTACTTCACGCCCTTCTACGCCATTTTGCGGGCGGTGCCTGACAAATTTCTCGGTGTGGTGGCGATGGGGGCATCGATTGTGGTGTTGTTTTTATTGCCGTGGCTGGATCGGGGGCCCGTCAAGTCGATTCGCCAGCGGGGGCTCCTGTTCAAAACGGCCCTGGCGAGCTTTGTGGTCAGCTTCATCGGTCTGGCCTATCTGGGCACGGTGGCCGCAACGCCGACAGCGACCCTGTTCTCCCGTATTTTCAGCATCGTCTATTTTGCGTTCTTTTTGCTGATGCCTATCTACACCCGGTTAGACAAAACCAGGCCCATCCCTGAGAGGGTGACGAAATGATGAGAATCGCTGTACTTGTTGTTTTGTTGCTGCCAATGACCGTGATGGCAAGTAGTAATGGCATCGCGCTGGATGCGGCCAATATTCAGATCGAAGATCGTGAGTCGATTAAACGCGGTGCCAAAACATTTGTTGAATATTGTCTGAATTGTCATTCTGCCGCCTTGATGCGATACAGTCGCATCGGACAGGATCTGGACATGACGGATGACGATGTGCGCAGTCAGCTGATTACCACCAGCGCCAAGATCGGTGATGTGATGCAGGTTGCCATTGATGAAGAGGATGCCGGTCGCTGGTTCGGTCAGTCGCCGCCGGACCTGTCGGTGATCGCACGTGCACGCGGTGTTGACTGGCTGTACACCTATCTGCGTGCTTTTTATCGCGATGAGTCCCGTCCCTGGGGCGTCAACAATCGCGTCTTCAAGGATGTCGGTATGCCGCATGTGCTGTGGGAGTTACAGGGCTTGCAGGCACCGGTAATGCAACGCGCGGTCGATGCATATGGTACGGAACGGGATATGATCGTGGGCTTTGAACTTGTCGAGGCCGGCAGATTAACTGCGCAGGAATATGATGCGGTGGTGCGAGACCTGGTGACTTTCCTCGCCTATCTGAGTGAGCCCAGCAAGCTTCAGCGCCTGGCGCTGGGTAAGTGGGTACTGCTGTTTATGGCCGGGTTCCTGGTGCTGGTCTATCTGCTGAAAAAGGAATACTGGAAGGATGTCCACTGAATCGCCTCTGGTCCGTGAACACGGTATAGTTCTGGTTGGGTGCTAATCTTGTCGTTGCGAAAGTTTGACGGCACGCCTTAGGTTGTCTCGACGTTATTTCGAACCCTTTAGCAACCACGCCCCGTCCTGGCGGGTCTCTTCCCGCCGGAAATTTTCCACCGTCGACGTGCTCACCGATCTGCTGCTGTGACGGAAGCTCTCCCGCGTAACCGTCTTCCGAGGGTGTGCATGGTTCGCGCGGTAAACACAGTCATTACCGTCTGTATGCCGGAAATCTATTTCCAATCAAATCAGCCGCTTACGGGGGATTCCGGGAGTATCCCTATAATTCGGGTATACTGCGCCTCTTTTCCCGAATCACCCAAAGCACAGTTGTTGGAGAACGCAAAATGGCAGTCGTCGCCAATAGAAAATCCGTGATGAATCTCTTCACCGGTGTAAACGATATTTTCAGTCATCGTGTACGCATCGTCCTGGCCGAAAAGGGCATCAACTTTGAGGGCGTCGACGTTGACCTTTCATCCCCCCCTGAAGACCTGATGGAGCTCAATCCCTACGGATCCGTGCCGACCCTGGTGGATCGTGACCTGGTGCTCTACGACGCGCAGGTGATCATGGAATATCTGGATGAGCGTTTTCCCCATCCGCCACTGATGCCGGTTGACCCCGTCTCCCGCGCACAAAGCCGCATGACCCTGCATCGTATTCAGCGCGACTGGGATTCTTTGGTTGGCAAGCTGTCGAAGGGACGCGACAAGGAAAAGGTGGCCAAGGAGCTGTGTGACAGCCTTACTATTATCGCCCCCATCTTCGAGCAAAAACCCTATTTCATGAGCGATGAGTTATCGCTGCTGGATTGCGCGATCGCGCCTATCTTGTGGCGCCTGCCGCTGTACGGCGTCACCTTGCCCAGCAGCGCCAAACTGGTTACCGCCTATGGCGAACGCCTGTTTGCGCTGGACTCCTTCCAGGCGAGCCTGACCTCAAAAGAGCGTGAGATTCGCGAATAACGTATGTGATACCTGCTAGCGATGAGTGATATGACCTCCAGTCGGCCCTATTTAATGCGCGCTGTTTACGAATGGATTGTGGATAACCACATGACCCCGTATATGTTGGTCAACGCCGAGCTGTCCGGCGTCTATGTCCCGCAGGAACACGTCAGCAACGGTAAGATTATTCTCAATATTGCCCCGGAGGCAGTGCAGAATCTGGATATGGCCAGGGATGAGGTGGGCTTTCATGCGCGCTTTGGCGGAAAGCCCATGCACGTGCGCGTACCGATTGCGGCGGCGCTGGCGATATATGCGCGTGAAAATGGCCGGGGCATGGTATTCAATGAGGATGAGGATCCTACCCCCGAGCCCAATAAACCCAGCGGTCCTACGCTGCGTGTGGTGAAGTAAGCTTCGTTTGGTTTGGTTGGTAGTCCGGTTAGTTCGCTCGGTCCGGTCTATCGCGGAGCCCGGCGGGCTTCAATATCCCGCCAAACATGATCCCACAGAGTGCGCCGTAGAGGTGCGCATCGACGATCACCGCCCCGCCGGCGCCGGCCGTAGAGCCCGGCAGGGGGCCCGCCACCTGTTCCCATACCAGCTTTGCCCCGACCAGTATCAGCAACACATAACTGCTGCCTCGGCCGGCGCGAACCTCGGCGATGCCGCCCGCCACCAGCATGCCATGCAACACCCCCGACAGGCCGACGTACCAGGCCAGTTGAGGGTTGAAGACGAGCAGTCCAAGCCCGATGCCCAGCGCCAGCCCGGCGCTGATGGATAGCCACTGCCGGAGGCTGAAGCAGCGGCCGACCAGCCCCCAGATCAGCGCCAGGCCGGCAATATTCAGCCATAAATGCGACCAACCGAGGTGTGTCAAATGGCCGCTGAATAGACGCCACAGCTGTCCGTGCAGGATCGCCTCCCGCTCAAAACGCAACAGGGCGGACAGCTCGGAACCGCCCAGTGCGACCAGCGTCATACACAGGGCCAGGGTCAGTGGCAGTCCAAGGTGCGCCAAACGGGAGGCGCGAAATTGTGATAGCGTCATGGTGGTGTGTTTTCGATGATGGTGTGGTTAGGATAGAGAACCGCCGTGCGGGCCCTCCCCGGATTGTTGCGCCTCAGTCATCATCAGTCATCAATTGGCAACCTGACTAGTGGTATGATTGCGATAAAGCATCCCTTTAACGCTTGTAAACCAGAAACATCAAGACCAGTGTAAAGAATGGAGACAGACGTGCAAACTAATTCAGTGAATTTTCTATACCGACGGCAGACCGGCTTCACCCTGATCGAGGTGATGGTGGTGGTGGTCATCCTGGGTATTCTTGCCGCCATTGTGGTGCCAAGGGTGATGGATCGGCCCGCAGAGGCGCAGGCGGTTAAGGCCCGGCAGGATATTCGCGCCCTGGAAAGTGCGCTCAATCTCTACAAGCTCGACAATTTTGTTTATCCCAATACCGATCAGGGGCTGGAGGCGCTGGTGACCAAGCCCGGCACATCGCCCGAACCACGTAACTGGAAGCAGTATATCCCTCGTTTGCCCAAGGATCCCTGGGGCAATGATTATCAATATCTGGCGCCGGGCGTGCAGGGTGATATCGATATATTTACATTCGGTGCCGATGGGCAGCTCGGTGGAGAAGATATCAATGCCGACATTGGTAACTGGAATCTGCAATAGTTTTCAGGGGACGGCTGCCAGCGTTTCCAGTGTCATCTTCGCCGCTGGATGAGCGCGCCATGACCCATTCTCCATTACCGGCGCAATCGCGGCTGTTCTGTAATGCGGCGCACCAGTCGCACCGTGCATTTCAGGGTCGTCGCTGCGAGGCCGGTTTTACCCTGCTTGAATTGATGGCGGTGATTGTGATCATCGGTATTGTTATCAGCTTCGCCAGCCTGTCTATTGGCCAGAACAGCAGTCGTATTGTGCAGGATGAGGCGGAGCGGCTACACGGCCTCATACAGCTGGCTGCGGAAGAGACGGTGTTGCAGGGGCGTGAACTGGCGCTGGAATTCAATCATGATCGTTATCAGTTTCTGGAACTGGGCAGTAACGGCTGGCAACGGGTGGAGCAGGATAAAATGTTCCGCGAACGGCCATTGCCCGAGAACGTGGAACTCGAACTGACGCTGGAAGGTGTCGAGGCCAGTTTCGCAGACCCGGATAATCTGCCGCGGATCTTTATCCTGTCCAGCGGCGAACTCACCCCCTTCAGCCTGAGCCTGAGTGCGGACGAGGTTGAGACCTATTCTCTGCAAGGTTCAATCAATGGCAAGCTGGTGTTGGCCAGGGCGAATGACGATGGAAGCTAAGGTCATGCCAATGCCGCTTAATGCCGGCCTGCGCCGGGGTCACGGTCATGCACTCCGTCCAGGTCTTTTTGGTTCTGCGCGCTGCCGGGGCTTTACCCTGCTGGAGGTGCTGGTGGCCCTGGCGGTGATCGCCTTTTCGCTGGCCGCCGCGGCCAGCGCCGTGTCCGGCAATGCTAGCAATGCCTCCGGCCTGCAACAGCGCACCTATGCCCACTGGGTCGCGATGAATAAGATGGCCGAGCTGCAGATTGACAAAGCATGGCCCGCAATCAGGACCACCAAGGGCAGCTCGCTGATGGCGCGGCACGAATGGTTCTGGGCGGTGCAGGTGAGTCAGACACCCAATCAGTCTATCCGTCGGGTGGATGTGATGGTGCGACCGGCAGAGGACGATGAATCCCCGCTGGTGACCCTGACGGGATTTTTGGGCCAGCCATGATCAGTCGCCGGCCGGCTCAAAACGGCTTCACGCTGCTCGAATTGCTGGTGGCGCTGGGCATTTTCGCCCTGCTGGCAGCGATGTCCTATAGCGGTCTCAATAGCGTGATGCTGGCCCGCCAGGTAACCAATCAACATGCCGAACGACTGACCCAGCTGCAAATGGTCTTTTTATGGTTGGGCCGCGATGTTGAGCAAGCCATCGACCGTTCGATTCGTGACGAATATGGTGATCTGCAAGCGGCCATGCTGGGCGTAGAGACCGGCCGCTATCAGCTCGAGCTGACCCGCACCGGCTGGCGCAATCCGGCAGGCCGTGCCCGCAGTGATCTGCAGCGTGTGGCCTACGGCCTGCGCGATGGTGAGCTGGTGCGGGTCTACTGGAATGTGCTGGATCGCGCCCAGGATAGCCAACCGCTGGAAAGCGTCCTGCTGGATGGCGTCGACAAGCTGGAGCTGCGGTTTCTCGATAGCGCAAATAACTGGCAGACCAGCTGGCCGGCCGGTCAGACGGGGGGGCAGGCCATCCCGGGTTCAGCCAGGGCCGTGGAGGTCACCCTGGAGACCACGGCCGAAGGCCGCATCACCCGCCTGTTTCGGGTGCCGGGTTAATGTCGGTGCATCACCACAAGCGGAAGGCTCCGCACAACAGACAGCAGGGCGTGGCCCTGATTACGGCGTTGTTGATTTCGGCCCTGGTGACAGTCGCCGCCGTGGCCATGGCCTCGCGCCAGCAGCTGGATATCCGCCGCACCGGCAACATGCTGGAGGCCGATCAGGCCTACATGTACGCCCTGGCGGCGGAGGCCTGGGGGTCGCAGATCCTGAGACAGGACCGGCAGACCACGCAGATCGATACCCTGGACGAGGACTGGGCCACCCAGCTGCCGCCCGTGCCCATAGAAGGCGGCATGATCAGCGGCAGTATCGAAGACCTGCAGGGGCGCTTTAATCTGAATAATCTCATCGATACTAACGCGGGCAGCAACAGCACGCCGAATCAGGAACAGATCAGGGTATTGCAGCGGATCCTTGCCCAGGTCAGTCTCGTGGAAAAGGACGTGCAGCTCTCGCCCTTTATGGTCAACCGGGTGGCCGACTGGATTGATCCCGACCTAAATGCCCTGGCCGATGGTGCCGAAGATATGAACTATCTGAGTCTGGATGTACCGTATCGGGCGGCCAATCGGCGGATGGTCAGCCCCACTGAACTGGCGGCGGTGGCCGGATTCTCGTTGCGGGATGTGGCCGCCCTGGCGCCGCTGATCGCCACCCTGCCACAGGCGGCCACGGCGACATCGGGGACGACAGTGAATGTGAATACGGCGCCGGAGCTGGTGTTGATGAGCCTGCATGAAGACATCACGGCGCGAATCGCCGAAGAGCTGGCCCAGTATCGCCGTGCCACGCCGTTTGAAAAGCCGGAGGATTTTGTGACCAAGTTACTGAGCGATTATCAGATTACGCTGGATCCAAAGCTGGTGGGGGTGAGCAGTGACTACTTTCTGATCACCAGTGATGCGGCTATTGGCCGCACGAGCCTGCGCATGTACAGTCTGCTGGCGAGAGTCGGTAATGATATCAACGTGGTGCGGCGGGGCATCGGTTCGTACTAATTGTAGAGGCAGACGTGCGTAAACAACTTTTCATTCAACTGTTTGAGCCCCCAGTGGGCCACTTGGCGGGCGCCGAGATGGCGGCGGGTGAAGCGGCCGCGGTAGCCCCCGCCAGCTGGGTGCTGCGCGACGATGATCGTCCCGCCGGCAGTCTGTTTCATGGCGATCTCGCGCAGGCCGCTGCCCAGGCCGTGGGCGCGCGAGTCAGCGTGCTGGTGCCCGGCGCGGAGGTGTTGCTGGCGCAGGTTGATCTCCCCGCAATGAAGGCTCAGCGACTGGCCCGGGCGGTGCCCTATGCACTGGAAGAACAGCTGGCCGAGGACCTTGATCGGCTGCACGTGGCCATCGGCCAGCAGGACAAACAGGGGCGGGTGACCAATGCCGTAGTGTCGCGCGCGCGCCTGGAGGCCTGGCTGACGCAGCTCAGGTCCGCCGGCCTGCAGGCCGACGTGATGACGCCGGAGATGTTTGGCGTGCAGTGGGAACCGGTCGATGCGGCCGGGCAGGCCCATTGGTCGATGCTGATTGATGGCCAGACGGGGCTGTTGCGCACCGGTGCCCAGACCGGCCTGGGCTGCGAGCTGGATAATCTGCTAGCGGTAACCCAGGCCTGTCTCGATGACGCCCGCGATCACCTTCCCGGCGCCCTGCGGGTGATCATCTGCAGTGATAGTGATTTTGAGAATTCCGATGCCTATCGCGGCCTGGCGGAAATGTGCGCGACCCATAGTATCGACTTATCGTTAGAAGTGAAGGATGAGGCTCGCAGCGTGGCCCTGGCGCAGAGCTTTGACGAGCAGCACGCCATTAATCTGCTGCAGGGTGATTACAGTCGCAAACAGCAACTGGAAAAACTGTTGCGCCCCTGGCGACCGGCGATCGTTGTGCTGGGGTTATGGTTGTTGCTGCAGGTGGGCATGTTCGGGCTGGAGTACAGCCGCCTGTCGGCCAGCAGCAGTGAACTGAAAGAGCAGATTGAGGCAGTGTATCGCGATGCCTTTCCAGGGGCGCGTAATGTGGTGAATCCCAGGGTGCAGATGCAGCGCGGCCTGGAACAGCTACGCAGTGGTGGCGGCCAGGATGGAGGGTTGTTGCCCTTGCTGGCCCAGGCCGGCGTCGTGTTTAAAGACACCGATGGCGTGATTCTGCGCACCCTGCGTTTCAAGACCGGGCAGCTGGATGTGGATGTGGAAATGCCGGACCTGCAGAGTCTGGATAAACTCAAGCAACGGCTGCACGACGAGGCCAGGCTGCAGGTCGACATCGTCTCGGCCTCTTCGCGGGAGGGCAAGGTGGAAAGCCGCCTGACCTTGCAGTGGCTGCCCTCGACAGGAGGCGGAAAATGAAGGCCTGGTTTGCCGGCCTGGAGGCCAATGAACGTCGCCTGTTGTTGATTGCGGCCCCCCTGTTGCTGGTGTTGTTGCTGTATGTGGGGATCTGGGAACCCCTGGCCAATAAGGTCGATAGCCTTCGGCTGAGCACCGCCGAGCAGACATCGCTGCTGGCCTGGATGCGCGGTGCGGCACAGGAGGTGAAGCAGCTGCGCGGCCGCAGTACCCAGCCGGCCAAACCGCCCAGCGGCCAGTCGCTGCTGACCCTGGTGGATCGGACCGCCAAGACCGCTCAACTGGGGCCGGCGCTGAAACGGGTCCAGCCCGATGGCGAGCAGAAGGTGCGGGTGTGGCTGGAATCCGCCAGCTTTGACGACGTGGTGCGCTGGCTGAGCCTGCTGGAAACCCGCCACGGCGTGCACGTGGAGAGCAGCGTATTTCAGGCCCTGGAGGTCACCGGCCGGGTGGATGTGCGCCTGGTGTTTGAGGCCGATGCCTGAGCCAGGTCGTCACGGCATCGCTACAGCCCGATTGCGGTCCCGGAATTCCGCATTCAGTGCGGCGCCAACTTGTCGTTAACCAGAAGGGTGATGTAACGTTTTCTATGAAATTTTCTGTGCGCTTTCAATATTTTCCGCTCGTGGTGTTTGGTCTGCTGATCTATCTGGTGGCCCTGGTGGTGACGTTTCCCGCAGAGCGGGCCTATGCCCACTGGCAGGGCAGCGCGAAGGCAAACAGGGCGGTGGCCCTGTCGGGTATCAGCGGCAGCGTGTGGTCCGGCGGGGCCGCGGTGGCGCTTATTCAGGGGCAGCCGTTGCGCGATCTGCAATGGACGCTGCATCCGTGGTCGCTATTGTTCGGTCAGGTAGGTCTGGGCTGGGGCTTTCAGCTGCCGGAATCTGCATCCGGGAGTGAATCCGGGTATGCCCGGGCGCAGACCGCCTTCGGGCTGGATGGCAGTGTCAGCGTCGAACAGCTGGAGGCGCGCCTGCCGGCCCAGTGGGTGGCGGCACTGGCCAAAGCCGCCGCGGTGCGCCCCGCGGGCGTCGTCAGCCTGAACCTGGCCCAGCTGCACTGGGATGGACAGAATCTGGTGTCGGCGGAGGGCAGTGTCGCCTGGCAGGGTGCCGGCCTGAATATCTTTAAACCGGTGGCGCTGGGCGATCTGTCGCTGCAACTGGAGAATGCCGAGCAGGCGATAAAAGGGGTGGTGAGTGATGGCGGCGGCCCGCTGTCGCTGGATGGCCTGCTGACGCTGACAGCGGACGGGAAATATGAATTTAACGGCAGTCTCGCGGCCCGTAATGCGCCGGATCTCGAGGCCGCCCTGCGGTCGCTGGGGCGGGCCGGCACCGATGGTCGGATCAAACTCAAACGCGCGGGCAGCCTGGCGAGCCTGGGTCTGTTTTAGCGGCGTGTGTCGTGGCATATAGCGTGCTGTGCGCCCAGGCCGGCGCCGACATCGGTCGCCGCCAAATTCATAACATGCTAATATTCTTCCCGTTTTCCGGTGTCTTGGAGGATGCCCTCGCGGCCCTGCGTGCAGGATGTCGTGTGTTCCGGCGCTAACGCCGCTGTCCATAACGGATCCCAACGAATCCCTAAGCCCTTCATAAACAACCCATAAATGACCGACCTGTAAATTACAACGGAGTATCCATGTCTTTCGATAAAATCACTGTCCCTGCCGATGGCGCCCAGATTACTGTCAATGCGGACCATTCCCTGAATGTGCCGGATCGCCCCATCGTGCCGTTTATCGAGGGTGACGGCATCGGCGTGGATGTCACCCCGGCGATGCAGACCGTGGTGGATGCGGCGGTGGCCAGGGCCTACGGCGGCGAGCGTTCTATCGCCTGGATGGAGGTGTTCGCGGGTGAGAAGGCCAACAAGCGCTACGGTGGCGATGTGTGGCTGCCTGACGAAACCCTGGCGGCGGTGAAGGATTATGTGGTCTCCATCAAGGGCCCGCTGACCACGCCGGTCGGCGGCGGCATGCGCTCGCTGAATGTCGCGCTGCGCCAGCAGCTGGACCTGTACGTCTGTCTGCGGCCGGTGCGCTATTACACCGGTACGCCCAGTCCGCTGAAAGAGCCGGAGAAGACCGACATGGTGATCTTCCGCGAGAATTCCGAGGACATCTACGCCGGCATCGAGTGGCAGGAGGGTACGCCCGAGGTGAAGAAGGTCATCGACTTCATGCGCAACGAGATGGGGGTGACCAAGATCCGTTTCCCCGACAGCTCCGGTATCGGCCTCAAACCCGTGTCCCGCGAGGGGACCCAGCGCCTGGTGCGCAAGGCGCTGCAGTACACCATCGACAACAATCGCCCCTCGCTGACCCTGGTGCACAAGGGCAATATCATGAAATTCACCGAGGGCGCCTTCAAGGAATGGGGCTACGCCCTGGCCAAATCCGAATTTGGCGCCACCGAGATCGACGGCGGTCCGTGGTGCCGCTTCAAGAATCCCAACACCGGTGAGGAGATCGTGGTGAAAGACGTCATCGCCGATGCCTTTCTGCAACAGATCCTGCTGCGTCCGACGGAATATGATGTGATCGCCACCTTGAACCTCAACGGCGATTATGTGTCTGATGCTCTGGCGGCGCAGGTGGGCGGCATCGGTATTGCGCCGGGGGCCAATCTGTCCGACACCGTGGCGATGTTTGAGGCCACCCACGGCACCGCCCCGAAATATGCGGGCAAGGATCAGGTGAACCCCGGTTCGTTGATTCTGTCGGCCGAGATGATGCTGCGCCACATGGGCTGGACCGAGGCCGCCGATCTCATCGTCAAGGGCATGTCTGGCGCCATTCAGGCCAAAACCGTGACCTATGACCTGGAACGGCTGATGGAAGGCGCGACCCTGGTGAGCTGCTCCGGGTTTGCCGCGGCGGTGGTTGCCAATATGTAGTTGTGGGAGATCTCGCTGGGCTGGGGGCCGCTTGCATTATTGCCAATCCGACCCCATCTCAACGAGGCAGTTAAGCAGATTTGTTAAACGATTTGTTAAACGATTTCTTGGACATAGTATCGCCTCGGGCTTCGACTAGAATTAGGTTTATGGGAAACAGAGACACACACCGCGACGACGGCCTGGCGGTACAGGAATCGCGTCCAAAGCTGAAAAAACCACCGATGTACCAGGTGGTGCTGCTGAACGACGACTTCACCCCCATGGAATTTGTGGTGCATATCCTGGAACGGTTTTTTTCCAAGGATCGCGCCCAGGCCACGCGCATCATGTTGCATGTCCATACCCAGGGTAAGGGGCTGTGCGGCATCTTTGTGCGGGAGATCGCCGAGACCAAGGTGGCGCAGGTCAATGAATATGCGCGCGGCAATAACCATCCGCTGCTGTGCGAAATGGAAGTGGCGAGTTGAGCGCCGATCCTGTGCATTGCTGGCTAAAGTGAACGGGATTTGGTCCGACTAGGAAGATAGGATTTTAGAGAAGGGATTATTGTAGTAACTGCCCCTTTCCGGGGCACATTGTAGGGGAACGTTATGCTAAGTCATGAACTCGAGGTCACCCTCAATCTCGCCTTTCAGGAGGCACGAGAACTGCGTCATGAATTCATGACGGTGGAGCACCTGCTGCTTGCCTTGACCGATAATCCCACCAGCAACAGCGCGCTGCAGGCCTGCGGCGCCGATCTCGATGAATTAAAGCGAGACCTCACCGAATTTTTACACGAAACCACGCCGCTGCTGCCGGAAGGCGATGACCGCGAGATCCAGCCGACCCTCGGCTTCCAGCGGGTGCTGCAGCGCGCGGTATTTCAGGTGCAGTCCTCCGGCAGCAAGGAGGTGACCGGCGCCAATGTGCTGGTGGCCATCTACAGCGAGCAGGAGTCACAGGCGGTCTATTTCCTCAGCAAGCAAAATGTCGCCCGACTCGATGTGGTGAACTATATTGCCCACGGTATTTCGAAAGTGGACGAGGGCGACGCTGAACCCTTCTCGAGCGCCGAAGAGGGGCAGGAAGGGGATGCGTCCGCCAAGAGTCCGTTGGAGAGTTATGCAACCAATCTGAACCGGCTGGCCATGCAGGGCAAGATCGATCCCCTGATCGGCCGCAAGGATGAGATCCAGCGCACCCTGCAGGTGCTGTGTCGCCGTCGCAAAAACAACCCGCTGTTTGTGGGTGAGGCCGGGGTGGGTAAAACGGCCCTGGCGGAAGGGCTTGCCAAACAGATCGTCGATGGCGAGGTCCCCGAGATCCTGGCCAATGGCGTCATCTATTCGCTGGATCTGGGCGCCCTGCTGGCCGGTACAAAATACCGTGGTGATTTTGAAAAACGCCTGAAGGCCGTCCTGGCGCAGCTCAAAAAGGAGCCGGGCGCCATCCTCTTTATCGACGAGATTCACACCATTATCGGGGCGGGCGCCGCCTCGGGTGGTGCGATGGATGCCTCCAACCTGATCAAGCCGGTATTGGCTTCGGGTGAGCTGAAGTGCATCGGTTCCACCACCTACCAGGAGTACCGCGGCATTTTTGAGAAGGACCGCGCACTGGCGCGGCGTTTCCAGAAGATCGACCTGCCCGAGCCGTCGATGGAAGAGACCGTGCAGATCCTGGAAGGGCTTAAATCCCGCTTCGAGGAGCATCACCAGGTGCGCTTTACCCATCAGGCGCTGCGTACCGCCTCCGAGCTGGCGACCCGCTATATCAACGAACGCCATTTGCCGGACAAGGCCATCGATGTGATTGATGAGGCCGGTGCCGTGCAGCGTCTGAATCCGCCCTCCCGGCGTAAAAAGACCGTGGGTGTGAAAGACATCGAGGCCGTGGTGGCGAAGATGGCGCGCATCCCGCCCAAGCAGGTGTCCACCTCCGACAAGGAAGGGCTGCGTAATCTCGATCGTGATCTCAAGCTGGTGGTGTTCGGACAGAATGAGGCGGTGGATACCCTGGCGACGGCGATCAAGATGTCGCGGGCCGGGCTGGGCAATGAAGACCGGCCGATCGGCAGCTTCCTGTTTGCCGGGCCGACCGGTGTGGGCAAGACTGAGGTGACCCGTCAGCTGGCCAAGATCATGGGCATTGAGCTGATCCGTTTTGACATGTCCGAATACATGGAGCGGCATACGGTATCGCGGCTGATCGGTGCGCCTCCCGGTTATGTGGGCTTCGATCAGGGCGGCCTGTTGACGGAGTCCATCAACAAACACCCGCATGCCGTGGTGTTGCTGGATGAGATCGAAAAGGCGCACCCTGATGTCTTTAACCTGCTGTTGCAGGTGATGGACCACGGTGCGCTGACCGACACCAACGGCCGCAAGGCGGATTTCCGCAATGTGATCCTGGTGATGACCACCAATGCCGGCGCCGATGCCATGAGCCGGCCGACCATTGGTTTCCGGCAGCAGGATCATTCCACGGATAGCCTGGAGGCGATCAAACGCACCTTCACGCCGGAGTTCCGCAATCGACTGGATGCGATCATTCCGTTCAAGCCGCTGGATCACGTGACCATTTCGCACGTGGTCGATAAGTTCCTGTTCGAGCTGGAGGCCCAGCTGGAAGACAAGAAGGTGGAGTTGATGGTCGACACCAGCGCGCGGGTCTGGCTGGCGGAGAATGGCTATGACGAGAAGATGGGCGCCCGTCCGATGGCCCGTGTGATCAAGGAACGCATCAAGAAGCCGCTGGCCGAAGAGCTGCTGTTTGGGCGTTTGGTTAACGGTGGGCTGGTCAAGGTGTCAACCGACAGCGCCGGCCTGACCTTCACCATCAATGAAGAGGAACCTGTTACCGAAGTGCTGTAGTGGGTACTTCAGTGGGTACTTCAGTCGAGGGGGTTCCCTGCGGTTTCGGTGCGGTGCAAAGTGCATGCCCAGGCACCTTGCACCGATCGCTGTCTCGCCTGTCGCCCGGCGAAGGGGTTAGCGGGCGCGGAAGGTGATGCGACCCTTGGATAGATCGTAGGGGGTCAGTTGTACAGTGACCTTGTCGCCGGTGAGGATGCGGATATAGTGTTTGCGCATTTTTCCGGAGATATGAGCGGTGACCACGTGGCCGTTTTCCAATTCCACGCGAAACATGGTATTCGGTAACGTATCGATTACCGTGCCTTCCATCTCGATGCCTTCTTCTTTTGCCATATTCTCTTGCTGTGCTCTTAAGTTGTAATCGGTTGTAATCAGCGCCGTAGATCTGCTTTATAGCAAAAATTTGTGAGCTGTGTTCGGGGCTAATCGCGTGATCCGGGCGCGTAGTCAGCGTGCCATTGATCGTTCCATGATCACTCAGCTGAATGTTCAGCTGAGTGATCAGAAAGACGGGCTGGATCGACAGCCACGCAAAATCCACGCGGCATAATGCCCTAAAATGGTCAAATATTCAAAGTAAGCGGGGGTAAAGTCGGGAAAAGGTTGTAAAAGCCGGCAACCTGAGTCCGCCAGGCCCCGGCGCCACACCCCCCCAAAAAAAACAGAGGCACGAGGCCTCTGTGGTGGTTGCTACGGGGAGGGAGCAAAATCTTTTGGTTTCAGACCCAATACCGCGGTAAGCAACGCGGGTTAGCAGTTGACGGCCTGTTTCCAGGGCTCGGAGTGCCAGGCGACCGAGGGATGCACCGATTCCTGTGCGAGCACCAGTTCCATTCCCAGCAGGGAGGTGACGGCCTCAAAGTCATTGGGATTGTCCAGCTGCTGCTTCAGGCATTCCAGGTGGGCGTAATTCATATACAGCGTATTCGGGCTGAACCCGTGTTCTCTTTCAAACTGCTGGCTAACATTATAGATAAAGCTCAACATGACGTGCTCCTTCAATAGGTGAGGAACCGCTACCACTAGCCCCAGTTGTCAAAATTTCCAACTTAACCCTGCACTGACTGCCTCAAAATAAAGTTGTTCCAAGTTACTGTTATTACTTTGTGTCTTAGGTTGCTGTTCTGCCTCGGTGTTCTTACTTTGAGTTATCGTCCAGACCCGGATGGGCTTGAAAATTTATTTGGACGTAGTGCGCATATTTCACACATTGCGCCGGGCTGGTGGTCGTTCGGCGAACGGATGCAATATTCGGGGCAGACGGGGTTTGGGCGGGGCTGTTGGGAGGGGCTGTTGAACCTGCCTTATGGTGGGTCTATCGGGTACAGGAAGGGGTCCAGAAAGAGGCTCAGAAAGGCAGGGGCTGGTGACGCCCAAAGCGCTGCCAGTGGCCCTTCAGGAACAGTTCCAGGGGCCTGTACTCCTGTTTGTAAAACATCTTCTGGCAGTCGCTGATCCAGTAGCCGAGGAAGAGATACGGCAGGTTACGGCGCCGCGCCTCCGAGATCTGCCAGAGCAGGGCGTAGCGCCCAAGGCTGATCGAGGAGAAATCCGGGTCAAAAAAGGTATACACAGAGGACAGTCCCTGGGCGAGCACATCCTGTACGGCAACGGCGATCAACCGACCGTGATGTCGAAACTCCACAAACTCCGTCTGCGACCAGTCGCTGCTGAGAAATTCCAGATAGCGGTGCGGATCGGCATCATCCATCCCGCCGCCGGCATGGCGGCGGCTGACGTATTGCTGGTAGAGCGCAAAGGCCTCATCGCGAAACACCGGTTTGCCGATCGTAATGGAAAAATTGGGGGCCCGCTGGTAGGTGCGGCGCTGGTTACGGTTGGGCCGAAAATGCATCACCGGCAGGCGTGCCGGTGTGCAGGCCTGGCAGCCAGGGCAATGCGGTCTGTAGACGTGGTTGCCGCTGCGGCGAAAACCGATTTCCGCCAATGCGCTGTACTTGACGCTGTCCATCGCGGCGTCGGGGTCGGCAAATACAGTGACCGCCGTCTGGCCGGGCAGATAACCGCAGGCGTGCGGTGGGCTGGAGAAGAAGGCCAGATCGACCGGCAATTTAGCCACTCCAGGGGACTCAGTGCCCATCGGTTGAGGCTGTGGTTGCCGCCTCGGTGGAGAACGGGGAGTCAGGACTCTCCGTGGTCCACAGGCCGGCCTTGCCCGGCTGCTCGCAATACTGATCGAGCAGTGCGGTAAATGCCTCGCGGCTGATGGTGTGTGCGCCCAGGCTGTCGAGGTGCCGGGACTGGATCTGGCAGTCGATGAGCGCAAAACCCCAGCGCGCGAGTTGTTGCACCAGGGTGACGAAGGCCACCTTTGAGGCGTCGGCCTGCCGGCTGAACATGGACTCGCCGAAGAACACCTGTCCCAGGGCGATACCATAGAGACCACCGACCAGTTGGCCATCACACCAGCATTCCACGGAGTGGGCGAGCCCCTGCCAGTGCAGCTGTTGATAGGCGTATTTCATCGCGGCGGTGATCCAGGTGCCGGGGTCGTTGTCCTGTCGGCGGGGGCCGCTACAGGCCTCGATGACCTCGGCAAAGGCCCGATCAAAGCTGACCTGGAAGCGGTTTTTGCGCAGGGTCTTGCGCAGGCTGCGGGAGATCTTCAGGTCGCGTGGAAACAGGACCGAGCGGGGGTTGGGTGACCACCACATAATCGGCTGGCCGTCGCTGTACCAGGGAAAGATGCCCCTGCGGTAGGCGGCCGCCAGCCGGGCCGTACTGAGATCACCGCCGAGCGCGAGCAGGCCATCCGGTTCGTCCAGGGCCAGGCGCACATCGGGGAATTCGAGGCCCGTGTCGTGAGGCTGAATCCAGTAGGGGGCGGTAGCTTGCATAGGCATCCTTATGTCAGCTGATACCGATGCTATTGCGGTTCGCTGCTGGATGAAACATCCGCGTCACGTCTAAACGGTGAATGTTCGTCCAGCTCCTGAATATAGTGTTGCATGCCCTGGGTCTCGCGGTGCAGAAAATCACTGATCGCCTTTTTGAAGGCGGGGTCCGCGATCCAGTGCGCCGACCAGGTCGGGGTGGGCAGAAAGCCGCGGCTGATTTTGTGCTCGCCCTGGGCGCCGGGGTCGAAGCGTTGTAGTTGGTGTTCAATGCAGTATTCCAGCCCCTGGTAATAGCAGGCCTCAAAGTGCAGGTTCTGATAATGGGCATCACATCCCCAGTGCCGACCGTAGAGCGTGGTGTCATCCCGATAGCAAATGGCGCTGGCGACGGTGTCGCCATGGTGTTCGGCAATGACGACGATCAGCTGTTGCGGCAGGGTCTGGCTGATGTCGCGGAAAAAATCCAGTGACAGTGTTGCATAGCCACTCAGCCGATCAAAGGTGGAACGGTAGTGTCGATGCACTGACTGCCATTGTTGTTCGCTGAGTTCATGGCCATAGAGTCGGCGCAGGGTGACGCCGCTTTCGGTGACCAGGCGTCGTTCGCGGCGAATCTTTTTACGCTTGCTGGAGGTGAAGCGGTCAAGATAGTCATCGAAGTCCCGATAGCCTTGTTCTCCCGGCAGGTTGTGCCAGTGAAACTGGCACCCCAGGCGCATCAGCAGGCCCTGTTGTTCGAGCTGCTGGCGGTTTTGTTGGTGGGGAAACAGCCAGTGCACCGAAGATAGCCCGAGATTGCTGGCGTGTTCCAGCGCGGCCTGTATCAGTTGCGCCGCAATCGTTTCGCGCTCCGCGGCGGCCGCAATCAGCAGGCGTGGGCCGGTGGCCGGGGTGTAGGGGATGGCGGAGACTAACTTGGGGTAGTAATCCATGCCGTTGCGCTGGTAGGCTTCCGCCCAGGCCCAGTCAAACACCATTTCGCCGTAGGAATTGGTTTTTAGATACAGCGGCATTGCCCCGAGCAAGCTGTCATTGTGGTAGATCAGCACATGTTGCGGAATCCAGCCGGTCGATTCCCCCACGCAGTGATGCCTTTCCAGGGCGCTGAGAAATTCATGCCGCAGAAACGGGATATCGGTTCCGGATAGTGCATTCCAAGAATCGCTTGAGACTTCGTCGAGGCTGCCGATAATGAGGCTGCGGGTGGGTGAATTGACAGGTGACATAGGTAAACGGTATACGAGGCCTTATCTTTTGTGGGTCGGATTCAATGATAAATTTTAGTCGGAACGGGTGATCAACGCATGTCTGGAAAAGAGCTGGCCCTGGATATTGGTGATAATTTGCAGCTGCAGGTGGCGGCCGATCAGGGCACACGCTATTACGTTAAGGTAATCGGCTACCTGGCCGGCAAGAGCCTGCTGGTCACCACGCCGATGGTGGACGGACACGTGCTGCCCATCAGTGAGGGGCAGTCGCTGATCGTGCGCCTGATGTCGGGAAATGAGATCGTGGGTTTCTCAGTGACCGTGATCTGTTCCGTTGCCCGGCCGTATCCCCATCTGCATTTGAGTTTCCCCAGAAACGTGCAGGCGGTCACCGTGCGCAAGGCGCTGCGGGTGGACCTGAATATGCCGGCCACGGTGCATCCCTGTCTGGCGGATTCGTTTGCGGCCGATGCCGCCCAGCCATCCCAGCCGGTGACCATCCAGGACATGAGCACCAGTGGCGCCTTGCTGATCGCCAAAAGCCCCCTGGTGGAAACCGGTCAGGGCTTGCTGGTGTCGATGAGTTTTGATGTGGCCGATGAGGTGGAAGAGGTGACCCTGCAGGCCATCGTGCGCAATATCCGCACCGAGCGGGGTGAAAAGGTCGGTCAGCGCTATTTCCATCACGGTGTCGAACTGCGTCTGATTGATCGCGCGCAATCGGTGTTGGTGCATGCCTTTGTCTACCAGCGTATCGCTCGCGGACAGGGCTGAGAGCCTGTGAAAAATTCGACGCCCTCGCTACGGCCGTCGATTTTTTCACAGGCTCTGAGTTTCCCCGCGGACCCTGCTGCTTCTCGATCTTATCCCGCCAGGTTGTCCAGGTAACGTTCTGCGTCCAGCGCCGCCATGCAGCCGGTGCCGGCGGAGGTGATCGCCTGGCGATAGATGTGGTCTGCCACATCGCCGGCGGCGAACACGCCTTCGATGCTGCAGGCCGTCGCGTTACCCTGGGTGCCGCTCTTTACCTTCAGGTAGCCGTGTTCCATGTCCAGCTGACCATCAAACAGGCCGGTGTTGGGTTTGTGGCCAATGGCGATGAACACGCCGTCCAGCGCGATCTCCTGGGTGCTGTCGTCCTGGGTGCTCTTGATGCGCATCCCGGTAACGCCCATGTTGTCGCCCAGCACCTCGTCCAGGGTGTGGTTCCACTGGACCGAAATGTTGCCGGTCCTGGTCTTTTCGATCAGTTGATCGGCCAGAATCTTCTCACAGCTGAATTTGTCGCGGCGATGCACCACGGTCACGTGGGAGGCGATGTTGGCCAGATACAGCGCCTCTTCCACCGCAGTGTTGCCGCCGCCGATAACCGCCACCGGTTTGTTTTTGTAGAAAAAGCCGTCGCAGGTGGCGCAGCCGGAAACGCCGCGACCCTTGAAGGCCTCTTCCGACTCCAGGCCCAGATACATGGCCGAGGCGCCGGTGGCGATGATCAGTGCGTCGCAGCTGTACACGCCGCTGTCGCCGGTGAGGGTGAAGGGGCGTTTGCTCAGGTCCGCCTTGTTAATGGTGTCAAAGATCATCTCGGTGTTGAAGCGCTCGGCGTGTTTGCGCATGCGATCCATCAGCTCCGGGCCCTGCACGCCGTCATTGTCGCCGGGCCAGTTGTCGACGTCGGTGGTGGTCATCAACTGTCCACCCTGTTCCAGGCCGGTGATCAGCACCGGGTTGAGGTTGGCGCGTGAGGCGTAGACGGCAGCGGAATACCCTGCGGGGCCGGAACCAAGAATAATCAGGCGGCAGTGTTTGGTCTCACTCATTTAAAAACTCCTACAAAAGACGGTGAATTTCGGGGTGGTCGCAGCGTGCGTAAACGGCGCATGGCTTGCAGTCAGCAGACTGCCAATATAGTACGAATCCGTGCGCAGCGGGAGGGCGGCGGGCAAAATTAATGGCCCGCCGCCAGAGGCCGTCGATCGCGTGGGCCGGTTTTAGAGAGATGTTGCCTTTGAGATCTCCGCGGGGGGAATGGGTAACACTGCGCTGAAGCAGCAGCCTTCACCCTTGGCGCTTTTCACCAGCAGCTTGCCGCCCATGAGTTCACAAAAGCGTTTGCTAATGGTCAGGCCCAGGCCGGTGCCGCCAAATGCCTTGCTGATGTCCTGGCTTTCCTGATGGAACGGTAAAAATATGGATTCGATCTTTTCTGCCCGTATGCCGATGCCGCTGTCGGTCACCTTGAAGACCAGGTACTCCTTACTCTGCTCGTCGTGCCCCATGGTCTTTTGGCTCACCGCCAGACGGATGTGTCCGTTGTGGGTAAATTTGCAGGCGTTGCTCAGCAGATTGAACAGCACCTGGCGGAGCTTGTTGACATCGGTGCGCAGGGTGGTAATCCCGCTGGCCACATCAATCTCAAACTGATTGGCATTCTTTTCCACCAGCGGTCGAATGGTAGCGGCGACATCGTGGGTCAATTCATGGATGTCGATGTTTTCATAAAACACATCCATCCGGCCTTCTTCAATCTTCGATAGGTCGAGGACCTCGTTGATCAGCCCCAACAGATGGATGCCGGAATTGTGAATATTCTTCAGGTCGCGAGCATGTCCGGTTTGGCCGCTATCGCGCATCTCCTCGCCCAGTATCTCGCTATAACCCAGAATGGCATTCAGCGGTGTGCGCAACTCGTGGCTCATATTGGCCAGAAAGTGGTTTTTGGCCATGTCGGCCTTTTTGGCCTTGGATACGGCCTCGCTGAGCCGATTCAGCAGAATCGAGATATAGGGCGGGATGACGATCAACCAGATCAGCAGCCCGATGGCGAACATGGGGTACTGTTGCCAAAACGCCCCGGTGGCGATCACCCAGCAGAATCCCGCCACGGCTATTGCCTGTGCGGCGTACAGATAGTTTTTGCCGAAGCGAAAGCCGTTGGCGATGATGCCCCACAGATAGCCGCCATAGAGCGGTGCGCCAATATCACCGGTGACCGACAGGGCATAGGTGACAATGCCCATGTCGATGATAATTCCGGTTAGGCGTCGGCTGGGAGAGGGTGTGGCGTGAAACCAGAGCACGGCGACCAGGCCGATGGAGAAGGCCAGATACAGCAGGGCGGCGATGAGCACTTCGGTGCGGTGTTCGGTTTTGCCGGTCACCTGATAGGAGACCAGTAGAAAAATCAGCGCGAAGCCGGCCAGGCCGACACGGATCAGTGCCTGTTCGTGTTCGGTATCCTGGCGATGTCGGAAACGCTGGAGCATGCGAGCCCATATCCTGTTATGTGTGCAGGTCAACGGCCTGCCTTCTGCCATATCGTCAATAAACCCGCAGTGCTTTAGGTGATTCTGTCGGTTGCTACAGGGCCCGTTGGATTCTGGTTATACTGCACGGGATTGCGCCTGGCCCGAAACATGACAACAAGGAATGCGGTATGAAAATCGGTGTACCCAAAGAGATACGCGTGCTGGAAGGCCGGGTGGGCCTGATCCCCGCCGCTGCCGGACAGCTGGTGGAGCAGGGCCATGAGGTGCTGGTGGAAGCTGGCGCCGGCCGCCTGAGCGGCTACCCGGATCAGGCCTATGCGGACCTGGGCGTGACCCTGATGGACACGGCCGCGGCCGTTTATGACGCGGCGGAGATGATCGTCAAGGTCAAGGAGCCGCAGCCGGTGGAGGTGGCGCTGTTGCGCAAGGATCAGCTGCTGTTTTCTTATCTGCACCTCGCGGCAGACCTCGGCCTGCTGCACGCCCTGCAGGCGACCGGGGTCACTGCGGTGGCCTTTGAGACCGTGGAGACCGATACCGGTCTGTTACCCCTGCTCGCGCCCATGAGCGATATCGCTGGCCGGGTGGCGGTGCAGGTGGGGGCCCATCTGCTGCACCAGCCGCAGGGGGGAGAAGGCATCCTGCTGGGTGGCGTGCCGGGCGCCGAGCGCGGCCGGGTGGTGGTGCTGGGGGCCGGGGTGGCAGGCGGCAGTGCCGCGCTGCTGGCCGCCGCGATGGGGGCCGAGGTCACGGTGTTTGATCGCGATCGCGACAAGCTGGCCCGGATGCGCGCCCTGGGCAACAATGTCACCGGGCTCTATCCCTATCCCGATGCCCTGCATCAGGCGGTGGTGGAGGCGGATCTGCTGATCGGCGCGGTGTTGATCGCCGGTCAGCGGGCGACCCGGTTGGTGAGCGCGCAGACCGTGGCCGAGATGCGCGCCGGCAGCGTGATCATCGATATCTCGGTCGACCAGGGCGGCTGCATCGAAACCACCCGCCCCACGGACTACGCCAATCCCACCTTTGTGGTGGATGGGGTGATCCATTTCGGCGTCACCAACATGCCGGGCGCGGTGCCGCGTACCGCCTCACAGGCGCTCTCGGCGGCGCTGATTCCCTATGTCGCCCGTCTGGCCCGGCCGGACTGGCAACAACACCCCGAGCTGCGGCGCGGCATCAATCTCCGGCACGGAGAGGTCGTACATTCGGCGCTGAAAGGGTTAACATAGGCGATTAAGAGGGGCTTGCGATTATGCCCCCACGTTATCGTCCAGAACGAGGCACAAGGCGACCTTGGCACAAGCAAAAGCACAGACCAAAGCAGAGCTGGCAAAGCACAAGATGCCGCTTGCGGCACACATGATCCGGGGCCTGCGTGAGGGGGCGCTGATCATCTTCGGCACCACCGCCCTGTACCTGCTGGTGTCTCTCAGTTCCTACGATGTCCGCGACCCCGGCTGGTCGCACAGCGAAACGGTGAGCCACATCGCCAACGCGGGCGGCGTGCTGGGCGCCTGGTTTGCCGATGTATTTCTGCTCTTGTTCGGCTATCTCGCCTATCTGGTGCCGGTGGGCGTGGCCTATTGGGGCTGGCTGTTGTTCATGGGCCGCAAACGCGAAGGGCCGATGGATCTGCGCCACGGCGCACTGCGTACCCTGGGATTCTTTTTTACCCTGGGTGCGGGAGCCGGTCTGGCCAAACTGCATTTTGCCGATTTCTCCCAGCTGCCGGAGGGCTCCGGCGGGGTGCTGGGTGACGTGGTGGGCAATGCCCTGGTGGCTGTGGTCAATCCGCTGGGTGCGACCCTGTTTCTGCTGGCGCTGTTTCTCACCGGTATCACCCTGCTCACCAGCCTGTCGTGGTTGCGGCTGATGGACAGCACCGGCCGCCTGACGCTGGGCACGCTGGCCTGGTTGCGC
This sequence comes from Gammaproteobacteria bacterium, assembly GCA_032250735.1. Classification (NCBI taxonomy): domain Bacteria; kingdom Pseudomonadati; phylum Pseudomonadota; class Gammaproteobacteria; species Gammaproteobacteria bacterium. The sequence goes on along the minus strand of JAVVEP010000013.1, from coordinate 54,212 downwards.
GAGTGGCTTCTCAACCTGCGCGATGAGATCGAGGGCCGCCGTGCCCGCGCCAAGCGCGAGGCGGCGATGCAGACCACCAAACAGAAGACCGAGAAGCGCGCCCCGTTGCGCATTGAGCCGGTGATCAAGCCGGTGGCGCAGATTTCCGATCGGGAACAAAAAGAGCGTCAGGTACCGCTGTTTGATGCGCCGGTGGAGGGCAGCTTGCCGGCGCTGTCGCTGCTGGACCCGGCGGGGGCGCGCAAGAGCGATGTCTCCCCGGCGGCGCTGGAGGCGGTGTCGCGTCAGGTGGAGATCAAGCTGGCCGACTTCGGCGTGGAGGTGCAGGTGGTGGCGGTGCATCCCGGCCCGGTGGTGACCCGTTACGAGCTGGAGCTGGCGCCGGGCGTCAAGGTCAGCAAAATCACCACCCTGGCCAAGGATCTGGCGCGCTCCCTGTCGGCCATCAGCGTGCGCGTGGTGGAGGTGATCCCCGGCAAACACACCATCGGGGTGGAGATTCCCAACGAGATCCGGGAGATCGTGCGGCTCTCCGAGGTACTGCGTTCCCAGGTCTACGAACAGGCCAGCTCGCCGCTGACCATGGCCCTGGGGGTGGACATCGCCGGCCATCCGGTGGTGGCCGACCTGGCCAAGATGCCGCACCTGCTGGTGGCGGGTACCACCGGTTCGGGTAAATCCGTGGGCCTCAACGCCATGGTGCTAAGCATGCTGTATAACGCCACGCCGGACGACGTGCGCATGATCATGATCGATCCCAAGATGCTGGAGCTGTCCGTGTACGAGGGCATTCCGCATCTGCTGTCGCCAGTGGTGACCGACATGAAGGACGCCGCCAACGCGCTGCGCTGGTGTGTGGCGGAGATGGAGCGGCGTTACAAACTGATGGCCAATCAGGGCGTGCGTAACCTGGCGGGTTTTAATCGCAAGGTCAAAGATGCCAACGAGGCCGGTGAACCCATTAAAGATCCGTTCTTCAAACCCATCATGGAGGGTGACGAGCGCTTCCTCGAACACATGCCGCAGATCGTGGTGATCGTGGACGAGCTGGCCGACATGATGATGACCGTGGGCAAAAAGGTCGAAGAACTCATCGCCCGCCTCGCGCAAAAGGCACGCGCCTGCGGCATCCATTTGATCCTTGCCACCCAGCGCCCCTCGGTGGATGTGTTGACGGGACTGATCAAGGCCAATATTCCCACCCGTATCGCCTTCCAGGTCTCGGCCAAGGTGGACTCGCGCACCATCCTCGACCAGGGCGGCGCCGAACAGCTGCTGGGCCACGGCGACATGCTGTACATCCCGCCGGGCACGTCGATTTCCAATCGTGTGCACGGCGCCTTTGTGTCCGATGCCGAGGTGCACCGCGTGGTGGCCGACTGGCGCAAACGCGGTACGCCGCAATACATCGATGAGATTCTCGAAGGCCCGCCCGCCGGCGCCGACATGGGCATGCCTGGCCTGGAGGAGGAGGGCTCGGAAAGCGATGCCCTCTACGACGAGGCGGTGCGCATCGTCACCGAAACCCGCAAGGCCTCCATCTCCGGCGTGCAACGTCGCCTGCGCATCGGCTACAACCGCGCCGCCCGCATGGTTGAGGACATGGAGCGCGCCGGTGTGGTGGGCCCCCTGCAGTCAAATGGCTCGCGCGAGGTCATCGCACCGCCGCCGCCGGAGGATTGATTTTTAATCCTCAGGTCAGGGGACCGCACCGGTCAGGGGACAGATCTATTTTTTCATCGAGCATCATCGTCCAGCTCCTCCAGCCTTGGCGAAAAAATAGATCTGTCCCCGTTGTGAACGAATCTGTCCCTGTTGAACGTCTCCGCTATGTCTGGAAGGAATGAGTAAATCATCATGATGTGTAACCACAAAACATTTTCCCTGCGCCCGCTTTTGCTCGGCTGTCTATTGCTGCTGCCGCTCTCCCTGCCGGCGGCCTCGGTCACTGAGCGCCTGCAGGCCTTTTTTGCCGAGCAGGGCAGTATGCGCGCGGACTTTGTGCAGACCGTGCAGGCCGCGGCATTTGCCCAGCCCGAGCAGTCGAGTGGCACCCTGCTGTTGCAGCGGCCGAACCGGTTTCGCTGGGACTATATCCAGCCCTACCAGCAGCAGATTGTCGCCGATGGTCAGCGCCTGTGGATCTACGATGTGGACCTGGAGCAGGTGATCGTCAAACCGATGGACGCGGCGCTGGGCGACACCCCGGCCCTGTTGCTCAGCGGCACCGGGGATGTGAGCGAACGCTTTGAGGTCAGTGCGATCACCGATCGCGAGGATGCGCTGCAGTGGGTGCGTCTGATACCGAAGCAGGCGGACACCGGTTTCAAGGAGATACGCCTCGGCTTCGGCCCGCAGCACCTGTTGAGCATGGAACTGGTGGACGGCTTTGGCCAGCAGACCCGGCTGGTCTTTACCAATGTGCAAACCGGGGTGAGCCTGCCCGAGGAGCGTTTCCGTTTCGTGCCGCCCAAGGGGGTGGATGTGGTGGGTGATTCTGGTTAGAGACAAGGCAGTACTTTCTACTTGCGGTTTACGCCACTAGCAAGGCCCTGCATTTCGACGCTATTTGACACATGCAAAACTCTATCGACCTTTTCGCCATTAACGACGACCCGCGCAGTCACCCGCTGGCGGATCGCATGCGCCCGCGTAACCTGTCGGAATACTGTGGACAGACCCATCTGCTCGGCGAGGGCAAACCGCTGCGGCTGGCCATCGAGTCGGACAAGCTGCATTCCATGGTGTTCTGGGGGCCACCGGGTACCGGCAAGACCACCCTGGCGCGGATGATTGCGCGCAGCGCCGCGGCGGAGTTTATTAGTCTGTCGGCGGTGCTCTCCGGGGTGAAGGATATCCGCGCCGCCATCGACTCCGCCAGGCGTCTGCGTAATGAACAGGGCCGCGCCACGGTGCTGTTTGTGGACGAGGTGCATCGCTTCAACAAGTCCCAGCAGGATGCCTTTTTGCCCTTTGTGGAAGACGGCACGGTGACCTTCATCGGCGCCACCACCGAGAATCCCTCGTTTGAACTGAATAACGCGCTGCTGTCGCGGGCGCGGGTGTACGTGCTCAAATCCCTGAGCGTGGCGGAGATACGCCGCATTATCGATCAGGCCCTGGCGGATGTGGAACGCGGTTTGGGCGCCCGCGCCTTGCAGGTCGAGGACGCCCAGCGTGACGCCCTGGCGAGTGCCGCCGATGGTGATGCACGTCGGGCCTTGAATCTGCTGGAGATCGCCGGCGATCTGGCAGAGGCGGATGAGCATGGCGTCGAACACCTGCACGAGGCGCTGTTAAACGAGGTGCTGGCCGGTGGCCTGCGCCGATTTGACAAGGGCGGCGAGGCCTTTTACGACCAGATCTCCGCGCTGCATAAATCGGTGCGCGGTTCCAATCCGGATGCGGCCCTGTACTGGATGACGCGCATGCTGGATGGCGGCTGTGACCCGCTGTATGTCGCCCGCCGGGTGGTGCGCATGGCCTCGGAAGATATCGGCAACGCCGATCCGCGCGGTCTGCAACTGGCCCTGAATGCCTGGGATGTGCTGGAGCGTCTCGGCAGCCCCGAGGGCGAACTGGCCGTGGCGCAGGCCGTGTTGTATCTGGCGTGCGCACCGAAAAGTAACGCGGTGTATACCGCCTTCAATGCGGCGATGGGTGATGCCCGCAGGGAGGGTTCGCAGGAGGTGCCGTTGCACCTGCGCAATGCGCCCACCAAACTGATGAAGGAACTGGATTACGGCAAGGCTTATCGTTACGCCCATGACGAGGCGGACGGCTTTGCGGCGGGGGAGAAATATTTTCCGGAGGCCCTGGGCGAGCGGGTATACTATCGTCCCGTGGAACGTGGCCTGGAAATCAGGATCGGCGAGCGTTTGCGTTACCTGCGGCAATTGAATAAAAATCCGCAGCAGACGGACTAATCGCCTTGTTAGTAAATGGTTTAAACCGGAGCGGGGAAATCGATCAACCTATGCAGGTATTGGCAATAGCAATCGGCGGTGCGCTCGGTGCATTATTTCGGTTCTGGATGTCTAACGGCATTTATGGGTTGTTGGGGCGTAATTTTCCCTACGGCACCCTGGCCGTCAATGTGCTGGGTTCCCTGTTGATGGGATTCCTGTACGTGATGCTGGTGGACAAGCTGGCGCTGGGGCCGCACTGGCGCGCGGCACTGCTGATCGGCCTGCTGGGCGCGTTTACCACCTTCTCCACCTTCTCCATGGAAACGCTGAATCTGGTGGAGGCGGGTGAAGTGTTTAAGGCATTATTGAATGTGCTGTTGAGTGTTTCCTTATGTCTGGTTGCCACCTGGCTGGGTGTGCTGGCAGGGAGGTCGGTATGAAGGAGAGGGCGATGAAAACCATCGAGGTCACCATGGTGCGTGTGTATCTCACCGAGGCCGAGGCCCATCTGAACGCGTTATTGAAACAGCTCCATGATGAGGGCGGCGTGCGCGGGGTAACGGTGTTTCGCGGGATTGCCGGCTTTGGCCCATCGGGCGCGATGCACACCTCATCGTTACTGGACGTGTCGCTGGATCTACCCATGGTAATCGAGTTTTTTGACGAACCCGTTAGGGCCGCGGCGATGATCGAGTCGCTTTATCCCCGGCTTGGCGCCGGTCACATCGTCAGCTGGCTCGTGCACCTGTCGGTCGATAATTGATTCACCACTGATTATCCGCTAATTGTTATTAAGTCACATGAAGAAGATACCCTTCAATCAAGACACGCTGAGAATACATCCGTGTACGCTCGACAGCAGCATCCCTGCTGCTGACGGTCTTGATTGAAGGGTATCTTCTTCATGTGACTTGTTAGTAACAACAGGCTTGGCTTGCGCGGCGGGTTTTTAGCCCATGAACAAAATAGCAGAGAGAACCTAAATATATGTTAGACCCAAAGCTGATACGCAATGATCTCGAAGCCGTTGCCGAGAAACTGTCGCGGCGTGGTTTTAGCCTGGACGTCGATCGACTGACTTCGCTGGAAAATCGGCGCAAAGAGCTACAGGTCAGCACCCAGGATCTGCAGCGCCTGCGCAACAACAGCGCCAAGACCATCGGCAAGGCAAAGGCCAACGGTGAAGATACCGGCCCGTTGCTGGCGGCGGTGGCGGATCTGGGGGATAAGCTGCGTGATGCGGAGGCCGAGCTGGCCGAGGTGCAGGTGCAGCTGAATGATATCCTGATGGCGGTGCCGAACCTGCCGCACGACAGCGTACCGCTGGGTATAGATGAAAATGATAATGAGGAAGTGCGTCGCTGGGGTGAAGCCAGGCATTTCGATTTTGAGGTAAAAGACCACGTCGATCTGGGTGCCCTGGTGGACGGCATGGATTTCGAGACCGCGGCGAAACTGGCGGGCAGTCGTTTCAGCCTGCTCAGTGGGCCGCTGGCACGGATGCATCGCGCCCTCATCCAGTTGATGTTAGATGTCCATACCGCCGAGCATGGCTACACGGAAACCTATGTGCCGTACCTGGTCAATGCCGATAGTCTGCGCGGCACCGGTCAGTTGCCCAAGTTTGAGGAAGACCTGTTTCAGATGGGTGATGGGGGGTATTACCTGATTCCCACCGCCGAAGTGCCGCTGACCAATATCGTCCGCGATGTGATCATTGAAAATGAGTGCATGCCGCGGAAGTTTGTCGCCCATACCCCGTGTTTCCGCAGCGAGGCCGGCGCCTATGGCCGGGATACGCGCGGCCTGATTCGTCAGCACCAGTTTGAAAAGGTGGAGCTGGTACAGGTGGTGCGCCCCGAGGAATCCTATGCCGCCCTGGAAGAGCTCACAGGCCATGCCGAGCGTATCCTGCAGGCGCTCAAGCTGCCCTATCGCGTCATGTCCCTGTGCACAGGGGATATAGGTTTCTCCAGTGCCAAGACCTATGATCTGGAGGTCTGGTTGCCGGCGCAGAAGACCTATCGTGAGATCTCCTCCTGTTCGAATTTCGAGGATTTTCAGGCGCGACGCATGCTGGCCCGATATCGCACCCCCGATGGCGGCAAGCCGGAGCTGGTGCACACCGTGAACGGTTCCGGTCTGGCCGTGGGGCGTACCCTGGTCGCGGTGATGGAAAATTATCAGCAGGCCGATGGCAGCATCACGGTCCCCGAGGTGTTGCAGCCATACATGGGCGGTCTGGCGCTGATTCCGGCCGCCTAGTATTTTGGGTTTTTAACAGATCGGTGTCGTCTAACTAATCGTAGTAGGGTGCATCCGTAGGCGTGAAGGCACTGCCCACCGGAGTGGCCCTAACGTAAGTTGAAATTGGTGGGCATTGCCCACCCTACACATTATTAAAGGTTCAACTATGCAGTATTTCCCCGTCTTTTTTGATCTCCATGGCAAGCGTTGTCTGGTCGTGGGGGGTGGTGATGTGGCGGCGCGCAAGGTGTCGTTACTGTTTCGGGCGGGTGCCGAGGTACAGGTGATCGCACCCACGCTGTGCGAGAGTCTGCAAAACCGTGTCGCCAATGGCGAGATCAGCCATGAGGCGCGACCCTTCGAGGACGCCGATCTGGACGCCTGTGTACTGGTGGTGGCGGGCACCGATGACCGGGCCGTCAACCAGCATATTTCCGAACTGGCCCACGCCCGCTGCATTCCGGTCAACGTGGTGGATCAGCCGGAACTGTGCAGTTTTATCGTGCCGTCGATTATTGATCGCTCGCCGGTGCAGGTGGCGGTGTCTACCGGCGGCGCCTCGCCGGTGCTGGCGCGTCTGCTGCGCGCCCGTCTGGAGACCCTGATCCCCTCGGCCTACGGCCGGCTTGCCTCGCTGATGAACGAATTCCGTGACCCGGTGAAATCCAGACTGACCGACGGCAACAAGCGTCGCCGGTTCTGGGAAGATGTGGCGCAGGGCTCGATTGCCGAACTGATCTTTGCCGGCAAGGAAGAGGCGGCCCGGGCGGCGATGCACAGCGCCGTGGATGCCGCCCAGGTCGAGGAGGATCGGGGAGAGGTCTACCTGGTGGGTGCCGGTCCGGGTGACCCTGACCTGCTCACCTTCCGTGCGCTGCGTCTGTTGCAGCAGGCGGACGTGATTGTGTATGACCGGCTGGTGTCGGAAGAGATCCTCGATATGGCGCGCCGCGATGCCGATCTGGTATACGTGGGCAAGGAGCGTGACAAACATACCCTGCCGCAGGAGGACATCAACCTGTTGCTGGCCCGCCTCGCCAAGAAGGGCAAGCGCGTACTGCGCCTGAAGGGCGGTGATCCCTTTATCTTTGGGCGTGGCGGCGAGGAGATCGACACCCTGATGCAGGAGGGGGTGCGCTTCCAGATTGTGCCGGGTATCACCGCTGCGGCGGGCGCGGCATCGTATGCCGGTATCCCCCTGACCCACCGTGACTATGCGCAGTCTGTCACCTTCGTGACGGGGCATCTCAAGGATGGCAGCATGAATCTCAACTGGCCGATGCTGGCACAACCGCATCAGACCCTGGTGGTGTACATGGGCCTGCTGGGGGTGAAGACGTTGTGCGCCAAGCTGATCGAGCATGGTATGCCGGCGGATATGCCGATCGCCCTGGTACAGAAGGCGACCACCCGGGAACAAAAGGTGCTGGTGGGGACGCTGGCCAGTATGCCGGAGTTGATGGATGCCACCACCATCAAACCGCCAACCCTGATCATCGTCGGTAAGGTGGTTGCGCTGCACAAAAAACTGGCCTGGTTTGGTGGCGCCAAATCGGTGGGTGAATCCTGAAAAGGGTCGTGTTGTCGGGTTGGGGATAGCGGGGAGAGGGTATGAACGTGCTGGTGGTGTTGTATTCCAATGATCCCGAGACGGCGTGGAATGCCTGGCGTTTTGCCAATACCTGCCTGGGTTATGACGATGAGGTGACGATGTTCCTGATGGGCAAGGGCGTGGAGTGCATGAGCCTGGCCTCGGTGAAATATGACATCGAAGAACAGATCGACATCTTTGATGAGTTTGGCGGCAAGCTGATGGGCTGTGGGGTGTGTTGCGACAATCGCGAAGACAGCATGCCCTTTTTGCGTGAAGAGCTGGGCTGTGAGATGGGCTCCATGCAGAATTTCTATACCCTGGTCAAGGCGGCCGACAAGGTGATCAGCTTTTAGTGCGTACCCGTTATCGAGTCGCGCAGAAGCCTGCCGGATGTATTAACAAGGCACATGGAAAGGTATCCTTTCCATGTGCCTTGTTAATATAAAAGTCCTGATTAGCCTGTCGGTCGCTGCCCGGGCAGTCTAACGGTAAACGTCGTCCCCCGGCCAGGCTGGCTCTGCACCTCAATCTGCCCACCCATCATCTCGCACAGGTCCCTGGCGATCGAAAGCCCCAGTCCGCTACCACCGTAACTCCGGGTGGCGGAGTTATCGGCCTGTTCGAAGCGGTTGAAGATTCTGCCGGCTTGCTCCTCGGTTATGCCGATGCCGGTGTCCGTCACCCGAAACAGCACCCAGTCCCTTGTTGCCTCTGCCTGGCGTTGCGTGCTGAGCGTGATCTCACCGTGGCTGGTGAACTTGCAGGCATTGCTGAGCAGGTTAAGCAGGATGGCGCGCAGGTGTTCGGGATCGGCATAGACGGTCCCAAGCCTGTCGTCATGCCGGATGGAGAACCGATTGTGGCCTTTGTCCGCCAGTGGCCGAATGGTGATGGCCACTTCATCCATCAGCTGCCCGGGGTGTAGATCCTGCGCATCACTCTCGAGCTTGTTTTCCTTTAGCCTGGAAATGGTCAGCACCTGGTCGACCAGGTGCAGCAGGTCATAGCCGCCACGCTGGATCGCACCGGCAAACTCCCGCTGTTCTTCCGGGTTGAGCGGGTAATCCTCATCCGCCAGCAGTTCGCTGTAGCCGATTACCGCGTTCAGCGGGGTGCGCAGCTCGTGGCTCATCTTGGCAAAAAAGTCATCCTTGGCGCGATAGGCCTCTTCCCTGGCCTGTCGTGCCCCTATCATATCGGTGACGTCGATGAAGGTCTCAATGATGATGTCCTCATCGCGCTCGTGACTGCGTACCGCACTGCGCAGGAAGGTGTGGTGGCCCTTTCCCGTCTGGGCACAGGCCGTCTCCTGCTGGTCGATGTCCTGTCCGCCGTCCAGTAGCGGGCACTGCTGGCCCTGTTCAAAACAGTGAAACAGGTTGTTGCATCGAAGACCGAAGGCCTCGCGGCGTGGGATGCCGAGAATTTTTTCCGCCGTACGGTTGATCTGGATGACGCGACGCTGGTTGTCCAGCAGGGCGATGCCAATGGGGCTGCGCTCCAGCATGATTTTGACCAGGGAGCGCTTGTCCATCAGGTCGGTGGAGAGCTGGCGGATGCGGGCGGTGAAGGTCTGTTTTTCTTCTTCAAAATGGGCCTTATACCAGTCGGCATCCTGCTGTAGGGTGATCAGCGCCCCTTCGATGCGCTGGTCATCCGGGTTATGCAGCATCTGGATGCGCAGCGCCATGGCGGTCGCCGTAGGCGCTGCGCCCAGGTGCAGGATTTTGTGTAGAGACTGGCTCTTTTTGGCGCCAATGAGAGTCTCGATGCGCTCGATGGCACGGCATGAGGCCTGCGGAAAAAGTCGGTGCAGGGCCTTTCCCTGGATCGTATTCAGCGCGGGTCGATTGGCCAGAAGATCGAGAAAGGCCTGGTTGGCGTAGAATATCTGGGACTTTCGGTTGGTGATGCACATGGCAACGGGGTTGTCTTCGCAGAGCGGGGACAGGGTCTCACGCAGCCGCGCAAGGGCCGGATAGTCGGTGGTGAATCCGGCCGCTGAAGGTTGCTTGTGGTTATGCGAGGTCAAAAAAGGAGGGCTCCCGTTAGCGGCGTCGCCCCCTTTCTTGCTGTGACAGTTATGCGCCAGGGCTGACTAACAGTAGCCCTATCGGCGCGCTACAGGGAAAGTTGAACGGCTTAATGCACGGGCGGTTCCGCTTCCGTGGGATTACGATCCAGTGCGTGCTTGATGCCGCTGATGACGGAATCCAGTGCGCGGTCGAATAAGGGCACGTCCTCGACAAAGCTGGCGCGGCCCAGTTCAAATTCCTCGATCAGTTTGCGGTTGGAGAGATCGGCGACCACCTTGTACTTGCGATCCACAAAGGTGTATTCGCCGGTGAAGTCGCATTTCCAGGCCAGCTTGCCACGGCTGCGGCGTTCGGTATCCGCGGCGATAAACTCGACCCACGTGCCCAGCGCCATATCCCTGATCTCATCGGCATAGCGGCTGGCATTGAGCTCGCTGTCTTCCCACGGCCGGTCCTGGGTGGAGGCGATCATGATTCTCGCGATGATGTCGTCCTCCTCGTCGGCGTGATTGTCAGCGGACTCGGGCATCGAGGACATGTCGACGCCAAAATCATCATTGTCCATGTCGGCGTGGGTCGAGGCGGGTAGCGCCTGCGGCCGATCGGTCGTCACGCCGCCGCGCAGGCTGTCCAGATGCAGGGTTTCCAGGCCGGCAAACAGCTGCTCGGTGGCGGCAGGGTCAAAGCGGATGAGGGTCAGGCCATCCCGCAGACCGTTTAGCAGCCGTGGAATTACCTTGATGAGCCGCTGGCGTTCGCCGACGATCAGTTTTGGCTGCACGCTCCAGATCAGGTCGTCCGCGACCTGCAGGGCGGTGTTCCAGCCGACGCTGTTGTTGCCGTCGCGTAAATAGAGGTGGGTGAGCACATCTTTCCAGGCATCGATCAGCAGGGTGCTGACCAGCGGCGGGACGCGGTTGTCCGTCACACGGCGCTGAATCTCTTTGGCGACCAGGCTTTTGGCATTCTCCAGCATCTCCCCGGCGAGCTTGTTGGTCGCGCGCTCGTTGTCGATGAATTCGGCAAACTCGGTATGCAGGGTGATAAAGATCTCGGTGTTTTCCTCGAATTCGGCGAGGATGGAGTTCACCACATAACAGACCATCTGGTAGACGGCATTCTCCTCGGGGATCTCATCGTCCAGCCCGCTGCCGGCATAGGCCAGCTCATTGAGCAGCTGACGGGCCGGGTGTGACTTTTTGGTGAAGAATTGCTTGTCGAGGATGGCAACCTTGAGCATGGGGATCTGCAGGCGCGCGATCTGGCCCTTGAAATGATCCGGCAGGCTGGGGTCATCGAGAATAAAATCAAACAACATGCTGACGATATCGATGACATCGGTGTCCGCCTGGCCGATCTGTTTGCTGGCATCGCCGCCCTGGCCGAGGGCCGCCAATACCGAGGCCTTGATGAGCTCGGCGCTGGATTGCTGCTGCGTCCAGGCCTGCTGTACCAGAGCGTCACTATTGATCTGTAGATTGGACAGGGCGTGCAATACCTCCTGCGGCGCGCAGGTCGTGGTGTCGTTGCTAGGGGGGATGGAATCGTAACCGCCAGGCCCTGCTCCGGTAGTGCTGCCGCCGATCGGCGCGCCGCGGGTCAGGGACAGCAGCTGCTGCAGGGACTCGAATATATTGCCGACCTGGGCGGTGTGGGCAGGCTGGGCCCCGCCTGCGGACAGGTTTGCCGCACCAGTGAAGGGCGTGCCGGCAGCCGCGCTGGCGGGCATTGCCGGCGGTCGGGCGGGGGCATTTTCCGATTTCTGGATCTCACTTTTGATGCGGGGCAGCACACCGGCCGCGATCAGGTCGGCATTGATGGCATCGTAGATCGGGCCGATCTGCTGCGCGACAAACTTATCAAACAGCTTGTAAATGATCAGCCGCACACTGATGTCGGCATCCATCAGCTGGGCAGCGGGAACGAAGGCCTCAATCAGGACCCTGGGGTGCAGCGGGTTGTTGTCATGGGTGATTTCAATATCTTCAATCAGGTAATTCAGGCGCGCGGTCAGCCCGAACAGGGCCTCGCGGGTACGGGTTTCGGCGCTGCTGACCATATTGCTGATGGCCAGTGACTCTTCAAGCTCGTCGTCCTCCATCAGGCTTATCGGGTCCAGGGCGGAGGGGTTCCTATGCTCAGGGGCGGATTGGGACAGGGCGGCCTCAAAGCCCTTTACCAGCGTCTCAAAATAGGTCTTTTGCATGGGCCCGTTTTGCAGTCGGACCTCCCGCATGGCATCGAAATACAGCGTCTGCTGCTGGTGGTTTCCGGCCTGATCCGCCAGTTTGAACAGGCTGTCATCGATGCGGGAAAAAAAGTACGGGAGCAATTGGCGCAAATGGTGTCTGGCGGTCCGCTGAGCGGAAATGGCCAGCTGCGGCAAGGTTATGGCCCGCAGGGGCTCACTGGAACGACGGTTGCGATCGAAGTCAATGATATTGCGGTTTATAGACATGGTTTTTTGCCTGGCGGTAGGGTATTCCCGCATTGGGTGTGTTGTCGGGTGATAGCGATTCTAGTGCTGTTATCGGCCGGCTGGGGTGATCACCCCCAGCCTATTCGTGTGATAGCGCTCACAAATCGGGCGGGCGTTTTTTTTTTGGGCCTGACGGGATCTGGTTTGAGAGCCTGCTGTTTGTCAGCGGCCCATCGAACTGGGCTGGTGTGGTGCGAGAAAATGGTCGCGCGGGGATGGAATAACGGGAACTTGAGATGAAATAGTGGGCCTGTCTGCTGAAACTTTCGGTGGTTATGGGCCTCTAAATTCCCATTTACCGCTTTTTCAGCCTAGACACTCAAAGTTTGACAGTCTCCCGGACAAAATACTCTTTGTGGTATGATGCTTCCCTTTGATTTCATCCTGGTCCGGCATAAAGCCAACTAGAAAAAGATTGCCAAATTGCTTGCACCTTGTTATCGATGCTCTATATTCACAAACACGGCTTTTTACTTTTTCATTTTGCGTGGTTTTTGCCAACAAAGGCAGTACAGCGGCAGAGGCTGTGGGGTTAACAATGGCGAGTAATGAGCGAAAAGGCAGTGCGCTGCCCAAATCCTATATTGTGCCGATACGTTTGGCTGTCTATTCGGTGTTGGCGGCCTGTTCGGGGTTTATCTATTTCAATGTGGGCGATCTGGTGTTGACGCATTACCTCATTATCGTATCTATCGTCGCGGTGTCTGCGATGGCGCTTCTGGATTGCCGCGTCAGTGATGATTACTGGAAGCGAGAAGAGGCTAAAAATGGTGGATCGGCCAGCGATTCGAAGAATTCATAGCAGACGTAGTATGGAACCTGTTGTCGATAAGTAGTATCGATAAGTAATATCAATAAGTACTATTAATAAAAAAGTATCGATAAATTGCTTGCATTTGTGTCAGAGCAGCTCAATTTCTCATAAATATATTAAAGGAGTCAGACAAGTGGCTACGGTAAAGAAAACCAGCAAAAAAACCAAGTCTCCCCAGAAATCGACTGGGCTGGGGTTAACCTATATCACCCGCATGGATCACGGTAATACGCATGGTTGGTGGGTGCGTGTTTATAAGGATTCCAAGCCGGTTGAATCCAAGCTGTTTTCCGATGGCGTGCATGGCGGCAAGGCCAAGGCGAAAGCCAAGGCGCAGGAACATCGTGACACTGTGGTGAAAAAGCACAAGATTGTGCCGGTACACATGCGTAAAACACGTGAGCACAGCGTCGACCGCCGCAGCACCAGCGGCATGGTCGGTGTGACACTGTCGGTCACAGACAAGGCAGGTAGCCTGCGTGTGCACTGGAGTGCGCGTTTTATGGAAAAAGGGGTCCAGCGTAATGTGTCTTTTTCGGTTCGCAAGTATGGTTATGAAGGTGCATTTCGAAAGGCCCTGCGCGTTCGGTGTGACGCCATTGGTATCAGCCTTCCCCGCGGGCTGAAGCCACCAGCGCCAAATCGTGTGTTGCAAAAGTGGATGAAGTCAGAATCCATTGCAGTTTAATCAGTCAGCCAGTCAATCGCGGTATTCGTCAATCTATGCAGTTCCTTCGTCGGTTTGGTTTTATGGGCTGGTCCAGCCTTGTTGTTGCCACGTTACTGGTGTCACTAAGTGTTGTGCATGCCGGGGACGAGCCGGCAGCGAATGACATGGGTATCGAGGCGGGGCTCAAGGCCGTAGAGGCCAAGGATTATGCCAGGGCCTTTGGGCTTTTTGTCCCCCTGGCGGAGGCAGGCAATGCCGAGGCACAGCATAATCTTGGCATGCTGTATCGCACCGGTAAGGGGACGGCGAAGGATCTTGCGGCGAGTTACACCTGGTTTCGGCGCGCGGCCGATCAGGGGGTGCCGGATGCCCAGTATTATCTGGGCTATATGTACGACACCGGTGAGGGTGTCGAAGCAAACCCGCAGTACGCCTATGTCTGGTATCGCAAGGCGGCCGAGCATGGGCATGGGCTGGCGCAGATCAACCTGGGGTTCCTTTATGCCAATGGCCTTGGAGTAGCACAGGATATTGAGCAGGCCTATTTATGGTTTCATGTGGCCGCTGCCCAGGGTTATAAAACGGCCTTCGAAAACAAGAATCTCATTGAAGAGGCACTGAAAGAGCAGGAGAATGGCGCGGCCATGCTGGATGCGCTGAAACAACGCGGCCGCGAATATTTCCAGCAATATGTGATGCCATTCGGTCGCGCCCCTGCCACACACGGGTCATTTAGAGAACCCCTGGTGCCCGAGGGGTCATCACACTAAGTATTGATGTTGTTTACCGTTGGCCGTAATCAACTTTTTGTGCCTGTCGCCGATGTAGACTGTAGCGTTCCACTTAATAAGCTATCGCATTGCAGGAGGATGCTTTTCCGTTGCAGAAGTGGCGGGACGGTGGCCGGGCAATAGCAGAAAAATAGCAATCTAAATCATTATTTATTATAAATCTGTATCGACTTGTCTATGGCTGCGCTAAGACAGCCAATATAACGGTAGGTGAGAATAATTAAACGTGAGGTGTGATGTTTAATCGGTTGTCATTGAGGGCCAATCTGGTCGGCAGCGTGCTGGTGATGGGCGTGCTGGGCGTTGTGTTGGCGGTATTGATTGCCGAGACCTATCGTGAACATGCGATCGACAGCCAGCGTACGGCGTTTGAGGACATTATCGGTCTGCGGGTAAATACCTTGTTAAACGATCTGCTGCGTGTCTCACATGACCTTGGGCAGGCCGTGCAGGAAGAAGACAATTTCCGCAAACTCTTTCGGGAGCGTGATGCCACCCGCCTGAACGAGCATTTGCAGTCTCAGTTCCATCAGTATTTTGTCACTGCCGGTATTATTAAGCTGGAAAGCCTGGCGGTTTACGACAAGGATTTCATGCGTATCTCCAGGGCCGTCGCGGAAAGCGGTTCGGTGGATTCAGGCTGTCCTGACTTACAGCGCCGTGCGGCTCAGCGTCAGGGGCCGCAGCGCCTGAAAACGATCTCTGAGCTATGTCTAGTGAATGACCGGCCGTATCTCAGCCTGCTCGTGCCGATCGGTGGCCTGTCCATCAAGGGCTATTTAAAGGTAGTGACTGATCCGGTGTATTCACTGCGAGAAATCGAATCCAGCCTCGGTATGCCGCTACGCATGACATACATCGATGGGCTGACGGCATATTCATCCAAACAGTGGCCGGAGGAAAGCGTCTCGGGCAGTGCTGTGGTGGCGAGTTTTAGTCCAGTAACGCAGCTGGGTGAACGGGCCTTTACGGTGGCGGTTGTCAGAGACATCAGCAAATTTGAATCCCAGCTTACGACAACGCGTAATGTCTATGTCGCCATCATGCTGGGTGTGGGTGTGCTGCTGGCACTGATCATGATTGGTATTCTTAATCAAACGACACTGATCCCCCTGTACAGACTGGGCGAACGGCTGCGCAGTATTCACAATGACAAAAAACAGTTAGGCGAGCCTGTTATCGTGAGCGGCAATCGGGAGATTCGTGAACTGGCGCTGGGCTTTAACCAGATGACCAACGAGCTAAAGGAGCTTTACGATACCCTGGTGTCCAGAAATGCCGACCTTAGCCAGGAAATCAATGATCGTGAATTTGCCGAAAAGGAATTAAAGAAACACCGTGACCACCTGGAGGATCTGGTCAAACAGCGCACGCTGGATCTTGCCTCGGCTCGGGATGCAGCGCTGGAGGCGAGCCGATCAAAGAGCCTGTTTCTGGCCAATATGAGTCATGAGTTGCGTACGCCACTGAACGCCATTATTGGCTACAGTGAAATGCTGATGGATGATATCGATGAGCGGAACAAACCTGACAATGCCGCTGATCTTGAAAGGATTCACTCGGCGGGAAAACATCTTCTATCATTGATTAACGACATTCT
This sequence comes from Gammaproteobacteria bacterium, assembly GCA_032250735.1. Lineage (NCBI taxonomy): Bacteria > Pseudomonadati > Pseudomonadota > Gammaproteobacteria > Gammaproteobacteria bacterium. The sequence goes on along the minus strand of JAVVEP010000013.1, from coordinate 38,073 downwards.
TGATTTGACAAAAATCGAGACCGGCAAGATGGATCTGTATGAAGAATGGTTTAATGTCAGGGAAATGGTGCAGTCCGTGGCGGAAACCATTCAGCCACTGTTTGATAAAAATAATAATACGTTTCGCGTGAACTGCCCGGAGGATATCGGCGATTTATTTGCCGATATCACCAAGATTCGCCAGTCATTGTTTAATCTGTTAAGCAATGCCAGTAAGTTCTCGCGTGATGATGAGGTGGTACTGACCGTTCGCCGGAAGATGCTGGATGGTAAAGAGGATATCTATTTCGATATCGAGGATCACGGTATTGGCATGTCGCAGGAACAGCAGGAAAAACTGTTCGAGGCCTTTTCCCAGGCTGATCCTTCAACGACACGCAAGTTTGGCGGCACCGGCCTGGGTTTGGTGATCAGTCAGCATCTGTGCAATATGATGGGTGGCGGCATCCAGCTGGTCAGCAGGCTGGGGGGTGGTTCCACGTTTACTATTATTCTTCCCGTCAAAAAGGGTGCGGACCTGCCCCAGCAACCCATCAATAGTAATGATCCCAAAGAGTTGTCCTGGCGATCCAATGCGGTTGCCGCGGGCAATCGTTTCTCGGCCGAACGGGGAGGAAACCATGCGGATCGGCGTGAAAAGGTCAGCATGGTGCTGGTGATTGATGATGATTCATCCGTGCGGCAGATCATGACACATTTTCTCGCGCAGAAAGGCTTTTCGGTACAGGCTGCCGCAAGTGGTGAAGAGGGACTGCGCCTGGCCCGCGAGCTTAAGCCGGATGCGATTACCCTGGATATCATGATGTCGGGGCTGGATGGATGGTCTGTGCTGAAAATCCTAAAGAGTGATCCCGAGCTGAAAGCTATACCGGTGATCCTGGTGACCATGGTTGAAAATCGCAGTCTGGGATATTCGTTAGGGGCGACAGAGTACCTGTCCAAACCCATCGACAAGGAACGCCTGTGGGCCGTGTTGAAACGCAGTGTCCGCAGCCAGCAGGCTGGCCCGTTACTGGTGATTGACGACAATGATTCGATGCGCGAGTCACTGCGCGACATGTTGAGGCTTGAGGGCTGGGACGTCTGTGCAGTGCCTGCGGCGGCGTCGGCATTTTCGGAAATCGCCAAAAACCCACCGGCGCTGATCATCCTGGACCTCGTTATGCCGGAGATGAATGGTTTTGAGTTTCTCGGCCAGCTGCGCCATAACCCTCGTTGGGGAAATATTCCCGTGTTGATCGTGAGCGGAAAAGACCTGACCGATGCCGAGCAGGCGCTATTGCATGGCAGTGGCGCAAGAGTCGTCAACAAGGCAGCGTTTAGCCATGATGACCTGTTGCGTGAGGTGTATGACAGCATCAAGGAGAGCCTGAGTGAATCCGCCCGGGATGATGTGCCTGTCACGGGAAGTGCTCCCCATTGATTTGGCGGATTAACAGCCCATTTTCCGATTGGCCATTAAGAAAGGAAGGCTACCGTGCAGGGTAATGTGCATATTTTTGATGCCCCTGATGCCTTGCTGGACGCCCTGGTTCGTCACTGGCAAAAGATTGCCGAGGCATCCATTGCCGATCATGGCGCGTTTCATGTCGCCCTGGCGGGGGGAGGGACACCACGACAGCTCTATGCCCGACTGACGCAAACCGATGTCAAAGATAGCGTCGCGTGGGACAGGGTGCATCTCTATTTTGGCGATGAGCGCTGCGTGCCACCGGAGCATGAAGACAGTAATTACCGAATGGCCCGTGAAACCCTGTTTTCCCGGCTGCCCATTCCGGCCTCGCAGATCCATCCGATGTATAGCCCTGAGCGTACCCCCGAACAGAATGCGACGGTTTATGCACGATTGCTTGAACAGCAGTTGGCGAAAGATGCCGATGGCAATCCCGTGTTTGACCTGGTGTTGCTGGGAATGGGGGAGGATGGTCACACGGCCTCCCTGTTTCCGGATACCGAGATTCTGGATGAGCACAAAAGGCCTGTCGCCGCGCAGTTTGTTGACAGGCTGGGTGTGTGGAGAATCAGCCTGACCTACCCGACGCTGAATGCGGCACGCCATGTTGCGATGCTGGTGGTCGGCGCGACGAAGGCCGGCATACTGGCCGATATCGCCAGACTGCCCGCCGATGAGGTTCGCTACCCCGTTCAGGGCGTCAAGCCAGCGGGGGATCTTCAGTGGTTTCTCGACCGGGCCGCGGCGCGTCTGCTTACCGATGATGTCGCCGATAACAGCGCGGATGATGCTCACCCATGACGCTCCTGGCCGGTGATATCGGTGGCACCAAGACGCTGCTGCAAATCGCGGCGGGCCCGTCACAGCACACACCGCTGGACGTCTTGTACGAGCGCAATTATTCCAGCGCCGACTATCCCGTATTCGATGAACTACTCGCGGATTTTCTGGCAGCGGCGCAGCAGGCCGGTGTGCCAAAACCGACCCTCGCCTGCATCGCGGTCGCCGGGCCGGTGATGCGCGATAGCCAGGGCGATACGCTCGCCAAAGTGACCAATCTGCCCTGGGTATTGTCGACGAAAAGACTGGCCGCGCAGTTCACGTTCAAGCAGTTGCGCCTGATGAATGATTTTCAGGCGGTCGGCTATGGTCTGGAGGCGTTGACGGATGATGAACTGCTCACCTTGCAGAGGGGAGAGGCCTCCCCACAGCCGCTCCCCCTGCCGCGCGTGGTGATCGGTGCCGGCACCGGGCTGGGTCAGGGGCTGCTGTTGTGGAGGGGGGATGCCGATTCTGGTTATTATGATGTGCTGGCCTCCGAGGGTGGTCATTGCGAGTTTGCGCCCGCCAACGCCGAGCAGCTCGATGTGGCCGCCTTTTTATTGCGCCAGCCTGGTCTCACAAAACAGCCGGGGCGCGTCTGTGTCGAGGATGTGCTGTCCGGTCATGGGCTGGTGAACCTGTATTATTATTTTGCCGACAGATATCCCGGCCAGGTGAATGGCGCATTCACTCAGGCCATGGCGGAAAGGGATGCGGCAGCAGTGGTCAGCGAGGCGGCATTGCGGGCAGAGGATCCGCTGGCCGAGCATGCCCTGGATCTGTTTGTTGCAATCTATGCTGGCCAGGCCGGTAATCTCGCGCTGACCTGTCTGGCGCTGGGGGGCGTGTTTATTGCGGGGGGCATTGCGCCGAAAATCCGCTCGCGACTCGACAGCGCACTCTTTCTCCAGGCGTTCCAGAACAAGGGCCCGATGACCGAACTGATGAAAAAGATACCTGTGAAGCTGGTGACGAATCCGCAGGTCGGGTTGAAGGGGGCGTTGCGGGTGGCCAGTCGTCTGTGATGGACGCGCTGTATCGCGCCGGTGGATTTTTTCGCAGGCTTTCAGGCGGCAAATTGTGTTGCGAGCAGGTTGAGGCTCTGCGCGGAGGCGATAATGTTATTGAGTTGCTCTTCCGCCTGCGCCTCGGTAATGCCGAGGCTGATGAGCAGGGCGGGGGGGATATCCGTCGATTCGGCGTCACCGATGTCGTGGCGTTTGAGGAGCCGGTCGGCGAGCAGGGTCAGCCGCGCATAGGCGGCATGCACATCGTTGTAGAGCTCATCATGATGTTCGGCAACGGCGACCTGAATTTCCGCCTGTAGATTCCAGCTGCGCATCAACCATGCGCCCGCCTCCATGTGGTCGGTCCCCAGTATCTGGCGCTCCAGTTCAACCACGGATTTATCCGGGTTGGCGACGATGATCTGTCGCAACATGCCGGCCTCTTTCTTGAACAGATGGGCGATGAGCAGGACGCCAAAGTTGTGCAACAGACCGCTCAGAAAACCCAGTCCGGGGAGTGGGCGATGCTGACGCGGCATGATCTGAATCATGCGTTCGACCAATGCCGCGCTGTAAAGGCTGTGTTGCCAAAAGGCATGCAGCCCCATCGGGCCGGCATTGGGGATGGCAAAGGTCTTGCCCAGGGACAGGCCCAGGGCGATATCGATCGTCAGGCTATAGCCGAGTACGGCGGTGATGGCCTGGTGTAAGGAATGGATATCCCCGCGATAGCCGAAGAAGGCAGAGTGGGCGTAACGCATCACCTGCGCGGCAATGCTGGGATCGGTTTCAATGATGGCGATGAGGTCGTTGATGTTGCCATCGGGATTGGAATTGAGCCGCAGCAACGCCTGTGCCGCTTCCGGCATCGTTGGCAGGTTGGTGGTGGCCTCTATGCGTTGGCGCAGGTTGGTAAGCAAGCCCGTTTTCCCGTGCAGATACATGGAATTACCCCTATCGCTGCGGCATTCCTTGTTGACAGCATTGTTGTTTGGTGAAGCCTGTCGTTACAAAATAATAAAGCCGGATTTTGCATGAATCTTTTGTCTATGCTGAATCTCTTTCGGCGCACTGGCATGTGCTACACCACCGCCTGTTTCAATCACGCCTTGACCATAGCTGATATCAGTAATCTTATCGGTAAGATTAGCGGTTTCTTAATGGATGTTTGGGGTAACATTCAGAGCCTGGATATAATGAATATTCATATCACCGACGTGCGAAAGGTCTGTAGAAGATAATGATTCGATATCTCAAACCCCCTGTAAACATTGGAAAAATGGTGTTTCTGGCGATATCGGTCGGTCTGGGTGCCTGCGATTCGGGGCAGAAATCGCCGATCAAGACGGATGTCACCGCTGAACGCCTGATTTCGGCCGGGCCGTTTATCATGGGCAGCAATAAAACGGATACCTCAGGCAAACAACAGGAGTACGGTCTGGTCAAGCCGCTGTTCCTGGATGAGCATCCCGAGCATCAGCGCGAGCTACCGGCTTACACTATCGATACCTATGAAGTGACCAATGTCCAGTACAAACAGTTTGTGCGGGCCACCGCCCGTGCCGAGCCCTTTCCGTGGACCCAGAATGGTTATAACTTGCTGCAGGAACGCCTGCAGGCTACCGATCTGGAAAGCCTGCGCTGGATTGCCACCGAATACTTCAAGTTTGACCGCGATACCGGGACGATGAGCAGGGCGGCCCTGCTGAAGGCCATGAGTGATGATCAGGCCAGCAAGGATCGGCTGCCGGTGGCCGGCGTGACCTGGTTCGACGCCGATAGCTATTGCCAGTGGGTGGGTAAACGCCTGCCCACTGAGGCCGAGTGGGAAAAGGCGGCACGGGGGCCGCAGGGGAATGAATATCCCTGGGGCAACGAATGGGACACGGGCAAGGCCAATATCGGTGATGACGCCGACTGGGAGGGCGGGATTGCGCCGGTGGGCTCCTATGCCAACAACAAGTCGGTCTACGGCGTGTTCGACCTGGCCGGTAATGTCTGGGAGTGGACGGCCAGCTGGTATCAGCCCTATCCAAACAGCGATTACCACACCGAGGAATTCGGTGAGACGTATAAGGTGATCCGCGGTGGCGGCGGTGGCGTGGGACACTATTCCCTGTCGTATTTTTTCCGCAGCGCAATGCGGGGTAATGCCTTGCCGACCACGCAGAGCGAAGATGTGGGTTTTCGCTGTGCGCGCAATGCCCGCGAGTAAAAACGGCTGTGATCAAGACACCAAACCGATACAGGGGGTATGCGGAATGTCTGAGAGCCTGTGAAAAAAAACTCGGCCTAACTATCGATAGCGAGGCGGCCGGCTGTCTTCCCCACAGCTACGGCGCCGCACCTTGTCCCGTCGGATCATTGCGCCTTCAGGCGTAACAGACCTTCCCCTCGACAGAGAGGAGAAGGCCATACCGATTATTTCATACGCCGGATCACTATTTTGGCCGTAGGATTGCGCCAGTCGTAGTCGGCACTGTGCAGATCGCCAATGCCCTGAATGCCGGCGTGAATGTGCACATAACCTTCACCACCCGCCTGGGGTGATCCACCCTCACCGCCACACACAGGACCGGGGATGTTGGCGCACAGTTCATCATTCGGCTCGCTGCCGGCATCATAGGCAGGCGACATGACCGTGCTCGGGCGATGCTGATTCCTGGGACCCTTTATGCCATTGACGGCAATGAAGGCATCATTGCTGGGGATCATCATCGACGTGACGGTCAGGTGGTCAAAGTCACGGCGCATCTTGACCATGATGGTCGTGCTCGCACCGGGCGCCAAGAGGGCGCCATTGGTGGCGACATCATAGGCGGCCCCGGAGCCGGTCAGCATGGCCGATAGCGGTCCGATATCTCCTCCCTCGGCCAGCGCGGCCAATGCATCGCTGGCGGGCTCCCCCAGGGTGAACACATGTGTTCCCTCGGTATGGGTGGCCACCATGATGGGCGTGAATGTCTCACCCCGCGTTAAGTTGGTGACAGTGACGGCATACATCCCTTTGTTATCGTCGGCCTGAACGCTGGCGGCGCTCAAAGCGATGCCGGTTAACAGTACCCACTGACAGAAGCCGGTTGTAAGTTTCATGGTATTTTCTCCTCTGGATGAATTGTGTGGTAATAAGCTGACGACAAACATCCCGTTTGTCGTCAGCACATCATCACCGAGAGGGATCACCTGAACGTCACGAACTCATCACGATTTGGTCACGTGCTGATTAACAGGCAGGGTGGTAGGACGTGGCTCGAGGTTTGGTTAACCGGCCTGATAGATCGGCAGGGAAAAACTGAACGTGGTGCCGTGATTCGGTCGGCTGGCGGCCTCGATACGGCTCCCGTGCAGGTCGACAATACGTTTGACAATAGACAGTCCCAGTCCGGCATTTTTTGCGCTGGCGGTGCGATTCTTTTCCAGCCGGTAAAAGCGCTCAAAGATGTGCTCAATCTCCTCTTCCGGGATGCCCTGGCCGGTGTCGGCCACCTTGATCATAATGTTGTCGGACTCGCCGGTCAGCGACAGGGTGATGCAGCCACCTGCGGGGGTATAGCGCAGGGCATTTTCAATGAGGTTTTCCAGCACCCGCTGTATCAGGGCGATATCACCATAGGCGTGGGGCAAGCCCTTGACGAAATCGAGCTGGATGCTGATGCCGCGGCTTTCCGCCTCTAACTGGAATTCGTGCACGATGTCATGCACCAGCTCGGTGAGCGAAAACGGCTCGACACTGAGTACGGTTTCGCTGGAGTCCAGTTTCGCCAGTTCGAACAGATCGCTCACCAGTTTTGTGAGCCGGGTGCTTTGGGCGGTGGCAATCTCCAGATATTGCCGGCGTTGCGCTGCGCTGAGTGATGCGTCTTTCAATAACAGTGTTTCGAGATAGCCGTGCAGTGAGGTCAGTGGGGTGCGCAGATCATGGGACACATTGGCCACCATCTCCCGGCGCTTGGCGTCGGTCTGCATCAGGGTCTCCATCTGGCGGTCGATACGATCGGCCATTCGGTTGAAGTTTAAGCCCAGCCGGTCGATCTCGTCGCTGGCCTGTGCGGCGACGGGATAGCGCGTGGAGGGATGATTTCTGGAGTGAGGGTTGGAGGCACTGCCCATTTCGCCATACTCCGCCATGATGCGCGTCAGACGGCGCAGGCGGCGCGTCAACAGGCCAAAGGCGGTTAGTCCCGCGGCCAGGGCCAGTAACAGGCTGGCTCCGAGGCCGGTGGTGGTGAAGCGCAGGATATAGCTGCCCTTCACCATATCGGTCACGCTGTCGAAGGCCTCACCTTCCAGAATGACATACAGATAGCCCGCAGGCTGCGGGGTGCCCTTTGCCGGGATCGGCGCGGCGGAAAAGACCTTTTGACGGGGATTGTCTCCCGCGCCACGCGGGTCATCGCCGACCAGGGGATAGGTGGCATCGCCGGCGAGAAAGCGTTGGATCGGGGCGAGCGAAACCGCTTGCCGTTTTACATGCCCTTCCGGTGCGGAGTAGGCGAGTATCTTTCCACCGGCATCCAGCAGGTACAGCTCAATACTGGGGTTGATCACCATCAGCCAGTGAAACAGCGATTGCAGGGCCGCCTGGTTGATGCGGGTTTCGTGTAGCATCTGCCCGTTGTTATCGTCGGCGTGATGTTCGGTGAACAGGGGTTCCTCGGCAACGATGTGTGCCGCAAGTGTCGCATTGAGCTTCTGGGTCAACTCCTGTTGATACATTTCCGCCGAATACAGCACCATGCTGTAGACCACATAGGCAATGATAATTACCAGCAGAAAGAGCACGGCGGCGATACGGCTGTAGAGGGTGCGGAACATGGGTTATCTCTGGTTATGCCTTTTGTGTATTTCTGACATATCTAGCCGAGCTGGTTGGAGAATTTATATCCGACACCCCACACCGTGAGAATGTAAAGCGGAGAGGAGGAGTCTTTCTCGATCTTGGAGCGCAGGCGATTGATGTGTGAGTTGACGGTGTGTTCATAGCCCTCATGGCCATAGCCCCATACGCTGTCCAGTAACTGGCTGCGGGTGAAGACCTGTCCGGGGTGGGTGGCGAAGTGCCACAGCAGATCGAATTCGCGGGCGGTGAGATCGACAGGCGTTCCGGCAATGATGACCTCTCGCCGGGCCTGATCAAGGGACAATTCACCGGCCCGTAGACGTTGGGTCGATGTGCCGGGGGCGTTGCGGGTCTCTACCCGGCGCAGGATGGCTTTGGCGCGCGCCACCAGCTCGCGCACACTAAAGGGTTTGGGTAGGTAGTCATCGGCCCCCATTTCCAGGCCCACGATTCGATCCAGCTCTGCGCTCCTGGCCGTCAGCATGAGGATGGGGGTGTTGTTGTCGCTACCGCGCAGCCGACGACAGATCTCCAGGCCATCGATACCGGGTAGCATGAGGTCAAGGATGATGAGATCAAAGCGTTTTTTCTGCGCCAGAGACAGGCCGACATTGCCATCGCTGGCAAGCTGCACCTCGGCGCCCAGATCCTGCAGATGCAGGGAGACCAGGTTGGCGATATCGTCATTATCCTCGACGACCAGAAACTGTTTCATGGGGGGCTTGCTCATAGGGAGGCTGTTGACGAAATACTAGTCGCAAGTTGTCACAAAACCATCACGCGCCGTTCAGGTGTTGGGTCTTTTCTGCTCAGGCCGCAGCCGGGTGGTGTAATAGGTCTCGGCAAGGTCGGGATCCACGGGTCGTTGCTGGTCATCGACCAGGGGATATTCCCCGTCATTCCAGCCGCGCAGTCCGGTTTTGAGCGAGCGGACCTTGTCAAAGCCCATCTGTAACAGGGTGTCGGCGGCCAGGGCACTGCGCCTTCCGGAACGGCAGATGGTCACAATTTCACGCGCCCTGCCGCCGGCCAGCTCCGGCACGGTCTCATCGTAGTCGTATTCACAGGCCGATTCGAGGATGCCGCGCGGTACGTTGAGGGAGCCTGGAATGTGCGCGCGGGAAAATTCCCCGGCCTCGCTGACGTCGATCAGCAAGAGGGGACGGTCGGCCTCGAGTTCATCGGACAGGTCCCAGGGGAATACTTCCTGTACTCGTTGCAGGCAGTCATTTACCAGGTCGTCGTAGCTTTTCATGGCAGGTATGTGCTCGGTGGGTGGGGATTTATGGGCCAGGAATGCGCCGTCGCCCGAGTCCCTGTTCGACGGCGATCACGGCGGCCTCGACGCGCGAGCTGACCCCCAGTTTTCGTAGTATTGCCTTTACGTGCAGCTTGACCGTGCCATCGGTGATGCCGAGCTCACGGGCGATGACCTTATTGCTTTGGCCGATGGCGAGGTGCTCAATGATCTCCGTTTCCCGCGGGGTGAGATCCGAGAGGGGGGTCCGGGTGTCGACGGTCTCGGCATTGCCCTGTAGTGCCCGCGCCAGGGTGCCGGCGAGTTGCGGCGCAACGACGGTCTCGCCCTTGACGATGCCGTGCAGGGCGGCCACCAGCTGTTCCGGGTCCATGTCCTTGAGCAGGTAACCCTGGGCGCCGTTACGCAGGGATTCCACCAGGTCCCGTTCCTCGTTGCTGGTGGTGAGCATGGAGATGGGGGCGGTCACACCGGCATTGCGTAATTTCTGCAGGACCTCCAGCCCATCCATGTCCGGCATGCGCATGTCGAGCAAGATCACATCCGGATTGGCGTCGTGCACCATGTCCAGACCCTCTTGCCCGGTGCTGGCCGCCGCAACCACCTCAATGCCGCTGCGCTCCAGCAGGTTTTTCAGGCCCAGCCTGAACAGGGTGTGGTCATCGATCAACTGTACTTTCATTTTGTCAGCCATTGTCTCAGCCATTGTCTCAGCCATTGTCCCGGCTAGGGTGCCGGCAGAAATCCGATCAATACTGCCATAAGCTTAGCGGGGCATGTTCACCAACGCCGCGACTTATCTGTATCCGCAGGCCTGCCAGCATAGCACAGCTCCAGTTCGATTCGTGTGCCTTCTCCCGGGTCACTTTCTATGGTTAGTTCGGCACCGATACGCTGGGCGCGCTCCCGCATAATGGTCAGCCCGACATGTTCCCCCGGTATGGCAGCGCTGATCTCGGCGTCAATACCCATGCCGTCATCCTCTATCAATAGATGAATGAGGTGGTGTTCAGAACAGGTTAACAGTATTCGCACATGTTTTGCCGCACTGTGCTTGCGGATGTTGGCAAGGGCCTCCTGGATGATATGCAGCAGGTGTACCTCAAGCACGGGAGGCAGCCGCAGGTCAGGGCACTCATTCTGGAAAAAGACCTGGATGCGGCCCTGGCTCCGGAAACGCTCGATGAGCCCTTCAATCGCCGGGATCAGGCCGCGTTCATCCATGCGAATCCGGAAATGCGCCAGTAATTCACGCAGCTCGAAATTGGCGTCATCCAGCTCCGACTTGATCTGCTCCACCTCCGCTGCAGCATCGCTGATTTTTGGCTCTCCGTGGCCGAGGGTTTTCTGCAGCATGCTGACGCGGAAGCGCAGGCTGGCCAGTGTCTGTGCCAGCGAGTCGTGCAGCTCATGGGCCAGCATGGTGCGCTCCTGCATGATCGACAGGCGATGGGACTCGGCATCCCAGTATGACTTGGTAATGGCCATGCTCAGGTGTTGACCAATGTTGGTGAGTATGTCCTTGATATCTGCGCGCTCGGTAAGGCCGAGTTTTTCCACAAACAGATTATAAATACCCAGGGTGCGGTTGTTGTAGCGCAGGGGGATGGCAATGTTTTCGAGCTTGTCGCCGGCGAACAGCAGGTCGCTGACGACGTTTCTGCAGTTGTTGAAATGATTCTGGCAGAGCACCATGTTCTTGGAAAACTCCTGCGCGCAGAGGCAGTGTTCAATCGGCACCAGACGGACTTTCTCGATGCTTTCTTCATCCAGTCCGACACTGCCGACCAGGCGCATCTGGTGATCGTCAGTGACGAGGCGAACGGTGCCCGCGTGGGCGTAGACAATTTCGGTTAAGGTGTTGAGAAAGGTGATCAGTAGTTCATCGATATCCTTTGCGGAGTTACTACGCGCGGCCACGTCATAGAGGATTTCCAGTGAGCGTGTTTTGCGTTGCATGGTGATGGTCTGGCGTTTGACCTTGTCATCCATCTCGAGCGTTAGCGATCGTAACGACTCTCCCAACTGGTTGATGTTTTTTGCCAGGCCGGAAAATTCACTGCCTTCGATTTTAGGCAGGCGTGCGCTGAAGTCTCCGCTTGACATGCGTTGCGCCCAGTCGTTAAGCAGGCTCAGCGGCGTTACGAGCCGGGTGCTCACACAGCGCACAATGTGGGTGATGAACAGCAGGCCGCAAATGGCGAGGATGATCTGCAGGATAAATAAACCGTCTTTCTGGGCGGGCCAGAAATAGATTCCCAGGCTGCAAGCCACCAGTGCCAGCATAGTGATCGCCAGTCCCGTGAGCGGGGTGTAAAGCTCGCTGGTATTTAGTGCGCGGCATGACGGCCCGGTTTTTTGCGCGTCTGTATCGGAGGTGATTTTGTTTGACATGTGTCGAAGTTGCCGCTATTGCCTTTTTACCGTGAATTGCCTACTCGGTAATCTCTATCTCGGTGGGCGGCTTGTAGCTGGGATCATTGGGGTTAAGGAAGATGAAGTGATGCTTGCCTTCCTCGATCTCAACAAAATCGACATGTGCGCCATTCAATAGTTCAACGCAGTCGGGACTGACAACGACCCTGAAACCATCGCCGTCAATGGTGACGTCATCCTCCTTGGTCTCATCGAAACCGATGCCGTAGTGCACGGTTTCATCGGCGGTCATTTGGGCGGCAATGCGAAGCGCCAGGTTGCCATGTTCGGCCTCCTGCACGTTCTTTTTTATTTGCGCGATGGCGGCGGGGGAAAAGCTAATAATATCCATGTGTCAGTTTTCTCGGTTTGCAAAGTGAATGGATTTTAAAATGCTGCGGGCTAGATACGGTTATTTATTGCGCTGGCTGCGCACAAACGCGACAAAGCGTTTTACCCATGGGTTGCCCTGTACGTTGCGCATGTGGCTGTAATTGGCCAGCACGTTGCGGTACACAATGCCGTCGGATTCACCATCGACGCCGTGTCCCCGCAGTACACGATAGGCGAAACGTGTGTTTTTTGCGAGCGCCCCCGGAGCGGAGTAATGGAATTCGTGGGCGTGGATGATGGCCTCGGCCGCCTGTTCTCCTTCCTGCCCTACATCGGCGGTCGCCCGCTTTGCCATTGGGCCGCCCGCCCAAAGACCGTCGCCGGTCTCTTTCAGTTTGACGTATCCCCGGCCCTGCGGTCGCGGGTGCATGACAATATCCATGTCCAGTGCCCCCACCATTTGGCACTGCTGGTCGTCCCAGCGCAGGCTGCGGGAGAGGTACATCAGCCCGCCGCATTCGGCGTACACCGGCAGGCCGGATTCGATGGCGTCACGGATGGCCATGCGCAGGGGGCGATTGGTCTCCAGGGCCTGCATCTGAGTCTCGGGAAATCCGCCGCCGATGAACAGGCCATCGATCGCGGGCAGGCTGTCATCGTGCAGGGTGTCAATACCGATCAGCTCGGCACCGGCCTCTCGGAAGGCCTGCAGGTCGTCGGGATAATAAAAACCAAAGGCGGCATCCTGGGCGATACCGATACGGATATCCACGGTCGGCAACGGCGGTGTTGCTGCGGGTGGGAGCTCCGGCAGCGGCGCCTGCCGGGCGATGTGCTGCAGGCGGTCGAGGTCAACCTGTTCGGCAATCCGCCGGGCCAGCTCATCGATCTGCTGTTCCACCGCCTGCGCCTCGTTGCTGGGGATCAGGCCAAGATGCCGTTGCTGGATGTTGAGCAGGGGGTCACGTTGCACCGCGCCCACCACCGGTACGTCGGTGTAGTGTTCGATCACGGCGCGGAGTTTGGACTCGTGGCGACGGCCACCTAATTGGTTGAGGATCACCCCGGCGATGTTGATGTCGGGTTCAAACTGCTGATAGCCCAGGATCAGTGGCGCGATGCCGCGGGTCATGCCCTGGGCGTCGATCACCAGAATGACCGGCGATTTCAGGAGCGTGGCGAGGGCGGCGTTGCTGTTGCTGCCGTCGAGATCGAGCCCGTCGTAGAGGCCCTTGTTGCCTTCGATAAGGCTGATATCACTGCTGTGCTGATAGCGGCCCACGGTGGCGAGAATTTCCGCATGGCTCTGGGTGTGGAAGTCCAGGTTGTAGCAGGCGTTGCCGGCCGCGCGCGTCAGCCACATCGGGTCGATGTAATCGGGGCCCTTTTTGAAGGGCTGGACCCGCAGTCCGCGCTGACGCAGGGCGGCGCACAGGCCGATGCTGAGCGTGGTTTTGCCCGAAGATTTGTGCGCGGCGGAGATAAAGAGTTGGGACATGGCGTCAGACGGATCAGGGCTGAAAACAGGCGGTGGAAAAGACCCCGGCTACCGGCGAGGCCGGCCGGCCTTTGCCGCCGTGCCAGGGCTTACACAGGCTAAATGGGGGTTGTAAACCGGATTTCAACGCGCGGGGACTTTTCAAGCCGCGCTCAGGCGGCGGCGCCGAAATTCTCCTTCGCCCGCGCCTCCCACAGGGCCCTGGCCTGCGCCTCGGCAGTGGCGATGTCAGGGGCGCGGCCCATCATTTTCAGGACGATGGCGGTGGTGCCGATGACCGCACCAATGCCGTATTCGTCGCTGTCGTCACCCTGCCAGGCGGCGCGCAGGCGCTGTACATCCAGCTCGGGATCCTTGACGTGGCGCTTGGTGTACAGGGCGGGCCACTCTTCATCGGACAGTTCGCCATGGTGCACGCTTTGTACCAGGCAGGCGGTATCCGGGTCGCGCTCGATCTCACCGCCATCGCCCTTGATGACCGCCAGGTGGGGCTGTTTGAGCAGCAGGGCGGCCTCCTGGTGCATGGGGCGATAACCAGGGTGGAAGATGCCCTGCATCACGTACTCGGCGTCAAACGGGTTGAGCATGCGGGCGATGGTATGCACGGGTGAACGCAGGCCGAGAATGGGCCGCAGTTCGATGATCGTGTGCAGTTTGGGGCTGAGGTATTCGAGGTCAAGATAGGCAAAACCCGTTGCGCGGATACGCTCGGCCGATTCCTGCAGCGAGGTGCAGGGGGCGATCCCCAGGGCGCTCAGCACATCCTTGGTGTACATGCGCCCGGCGGTGTGGCCGCTGGCGCCGTGCATGAAAATGTTGATGCCGTTCTGCGCCAGCAGCAGGTTGGAGAGGATAAACCATGGCAGGTGGCGACGCTTGCCGGCATAGCTGGACCAGTCCAGATGGACCTCCGGCGCATCCGGGGGGATCACCAGGGTCTGCTTCACCGCACGGATAAAGCCGGCCAGCTCTTCCGGCGTTTCTTCCTTGACCCGCATCAGCATCAGGAAGGCGCCCAGCTGTTCGGGGTGCACCTCATCCGCCAGGATCATGCGGAAGGCCTCGAAGGCCTCGTCCTGGGTTAGCGGCCGCGAGCCGTTTTTGCCTTTGCCGAGGATGCGGACATATTGTGCGAAGGGATGTTCAGTAGCCATCAGAGGAAAGGGCAAAGTGGAAAGAGAAAAGGGACAAGAGAAAGGTCGGTAACGGCGCCATTGTTCCGAACCGTTGCAGGTATGATTGCTATGCAGTTACTTTCATCTTTCATCTTTTATCTTTCCTCTGCTGAATAGTGCGGATCGGTCTGGGAATTGGCCAGACTGAGCGGCAGGAAGCGCAGCACCTTGATGGCGATCATCACCGCGATAAAGGTTACTGCGGTGCCGCCCAGACCCAGGGCGACTTCCGGTGCGCTGGGTGCATAGCTGGCCACCACACCGTCATAGAAACTGCTGCTGACATCCTTGCCCGGAAACAGGTCCATGGGGTAGGCCTGTCCGCCGATGATGATCATGTACATCTGTGACAGGCCGCCAGCGATCACCATGACCGCCGCCGCTGCGGTCCAGCCGATAGAGGCGCGGAAGGCCGGTGCGTAACAGATGATCAATGGAAACACGGTGCCCAGCAGCAGGTAACCGACCCAAAACAGGCCGCTGTAAATATTATCGCCCGCGAGAATGAAATTCTCGACGCCGTGATGCTGGGTTGCGTAGAGGTTGGTGAGATGAAAGATCACCACAAACAGCAATACTGCTGCGACAAACAGGCCCTGCAGACGTTGCAGGCGGGAGACGATATGGCTACCGATCTCGCGGCCGGTCCACTGATAGGTGGCCAGCAGGACGATCAGCATAAAGGCCAGCCCAAACGAAAAGGACATGACCACAAACATGGGGGCCATGATCGCGGCATCATAGTATTGGCGGGCCACGATGAAGCCAAAAATGGAGCCGGTACCGATGGTCAATGCCAGTCGCCAGATAAAGGCAAAAAATCCGGCCACTTTGGAATATTTGTTCATCTTGCGCTGCATCATGGTCCACAGATAGATGATCACAATGGCCAGGAAACCGTTATACAGGATCATATTCCAGGCAAAGATGGACTTGAAGTTGTAGTAGGTCATGGCCACGATCAGGCGGTCGGGGCGACCGAGGTCGAGCACCAGCACCATCAGGCCGCCGATCAACAGGGCAATGGCCAGCAGGCCGGACAGCGGCGCCAGCGGTTTGTACGAGGTCTTGCCGAAAACGGAGGAGATGGATGCGACGTTGAGTGCGCCAGAGGCGGCGACAATCAGGAACACCGCGAACACGTGCGGCATGCCCCAGACGATCTGGTTATTCATGCCGGTGACCCAGTGGCCGTTGTGTTCCATGTAGTAGGCGGAGCCCAGGCCTGCAGCGAGTATCAGGCCCAACAGGCCTAACAGGACGTAGTAGCCCTTGCTGGTACCGTCAATTTCACGAAAGGTCGTTGGTTTCATTTGTTTTTGCTCACCACTGGTTCTTTTTCATATCGTCATTCCGGCACACGCCATTGCGTATCGCCTGAACCTAGTCCTTCTTAGTCCTTAGCACTGTGCTTTAAATACCCTGGTAACGCACGCCCAGATCCAGGCGCAAATCACCGCGAACCTCGGTGGATGCCTCAGTGGCCATGCGTTGGCTGATGTCGCTGCCGGGATCATTCAGATTCCCGAACAGAATGGCCTTTTCCGGACAGGCCTCGGCGCAGGCGGGAATCTCGCCCTTGTCCACACGGTGCACGCACAGGGTGCAGCTTTCGACGGTACCCTTGCCGCGCGGCGAATATTCCTGCTGGTTGGTGATGGTTTCGTGCACAAAGGAGCGTGCCTTGTAGGGGCAGGCCATCATGCAGTAGCGGCAACCAATGCAGATGTGCTTGTCCACCAGCACAATACCGTCGGCCCGCTTGAAGGAGGCGCCGGTGGGGCAGACGTCAACGCAGGGCGGGTGCGCACAGTGCTGGCACATCATCGGTAGCTTGGTGGTGTGTCCGGTTTTCCGGTCACGCAGGGTGACGGCGCGAATCCACTGGGCATCGGTTTCGGGACGCCCGAAGCCGGTGAGGTTATGCTCGTCATTGCAGGCGGTGACACATTTGTCGCAATTATCGGCACACTTGTTGGCGTCGATCAGGAAACCCCAGCGCACCTCACTGCTGACCGCCTGGTCGGCAGGTTTGGCACGTGCCACGCTGGTAAAGAACACGCCAGGGCCGAGGGCTGCAGCGCCCGCAATGGCGGCGCCACCACCAAGGAGTTTACGGCGATAGCTGTCGATCTGATTCTGCTCCGCCGGTTCGCCGGCCTGTTGTTGCGGTGTATTGCTCATAATCTTGCCCCCGTTGCCTTGCGCCCACCCGGTACAGAGGTGTGGCACTGGAAACAGTCAACCTTCACTGCGGCATAGTCATGACACTCGCGGCAGAAATGTTTTGGGTTGCTGACGGATACTGGCGTGTTGTTGGCGTCTTTTACCACGTGACAGGTGAAACACTCTTTCAGACTGTGCTTTTTGGTACGAATACCCTTATGCATCGTCTCGTCACGCTGATGCAGCAACACATCCATGTGGTTCCTGCGCATAAAGTCGGTGTCTTCCACGCACTGTTCTCCCTTTATCGCATCAGGGATATCGGGACGTGGCGCACCGGCCAGAGCCGGTGTCGCCAGCGTGACGAAAATAAACAACGATATAAAAGGACGCCAGTAAGGTTTCAAGCTCATCACTCCAGTACATTTGCCATCGGTATTTCAATCCAGGCCTTATTCACCAAGGCCCATCTGGATATAGCCGGTAGGGCACACGTCTGCACAGATGTGACAACCAATGCATTTGTTGTAATCGGTATCGACGTAACGACCCGTAGTGGACTGTGTTTTATCGACCTTGAACACGGCATCCTGCGGGCAGTAAATCACGCAGTTGTCGCATTCGAAACACATGCCGCAGCTCATGCAGCGTTTGGCCTCGGCGATCGTTTCCTCTTCCGTCAACGCATTCATGCGTTCCTCGAAGTGACCCAGCACCTCTTCGGCGCTCGGCACCTCTTCGGTGCGGACATGGCGTTCTTCGTTTTTGAAATGACCGAGGAACAGCTTGTCAGCGGAAATAATCTGATGCGCGGAGCGGTCTTCGTAATTGTGGATCGCAAAATCCGCATCCGAGGTACCGCGTAGACCACGGTCGATACCGCGTACCTTGGCATCGCCCTCAGGGTCGAAGTGGGCAGGTTCGTGGTGAGTTTCGCGCAACTTGTTCAACAGGTCGAAGTGATGTACATCAACCTTCGGACGTTTACCCTGTTTTTTATGGTTGAGGTAGTGGTCGATGCTTTCCACAGCCACCGATGCCTGGCCAATCACCGTGGTCAGCAAATGCGGCTGCACGATATCGCCCGCGACAAAGAAGCCGGGTTTATTCGGCACCTGGAAATTTGCATCGGCGTCGATCAGGCCGCGCGCGTTACCAAACTCTTCCATGCCTTTCAGGTTGCCGGTTTGACCGATCGCCGAGACGATCAGATCGGCTTCGATATCATATTCAGAGCCTTCGATAGGCGTCATCTTGCTGCCTTCCCACTGCAGCTTGCGCACGCGCAATGCAGTGGCGCGGCCATTGGCGCCCATGATGACGCCGACCGGGTCGATGGAATCGATAATTTCGACACCTTCGCGGGTCGCATCGTCAATTTCATGTTTGGCGGCCGTCATGCTGGAGATGGGGTGGCGGGAAAGCAGTGCAACCTCGGCGCCTTCACGGTTGGCAACACCGACAACATCGTGAGCCGTTTGGCCCAGAATGATGTTTTCCGGGCGATCATTTTCGTGGATATCGGTGATCTTACCGATACGGCGGGCCACCGATGCCACGTCGATGGAGGTATCGCCACCACCGATAACGACCACTTTGCCGGCCACGCCTTTCAGGCGGCCTTGGTTAAAGGCGGCGAGGAAGGCAACACCCGACAGACAGTTGCTGGCTTCGGTAAAGTTGTCCACCGGCAGGTCACGACCGGACTGCGCGCCGATGGCGAATAACACGGCGTCAAACTGCTTTTCCAGTTCGGCCAGGGTGATGTCTTCACCCACGCGGGTCTTCAGGCGGGTTTCCACACCCATCTCGATAATGCGATTCATCTCGCCGTGCAGCACGTCACGCGGGGTACGATACCCTGGAATGCCGTACATCATCATGCCGCCCAGGTCTTCGTGGTCATCGAAGATGGTGCAGGCATGGCCGCGCAGGCGCAGCTGGTAAGCGGCCGCCAGGCCACAGGGGCCGCCACCGATGATGGCGACCTTTTTGCCGGTATCCGGGCCCGGTGTAAATTTCAGGCCGGCATCCAGCGCGCTGTCACCGATGAACTGCTCGACGGCGTTGATGCCCACAAAGTCGTCAACCTGGTTGCGGTTACAGCCATCCTGACAGGGGGCGGGGCAGACGCGGCCCATGACCGACGGGAAGGGATTGGCCTGGGTTGAACGGCGAAAGGCGTATTCTTTCCAGTCGATTCCTTCCGTGGGTTTTTCAATGCCGCGTACAATGTTCAGCCAGCCGCGAATGTCTTCGCCCGAGGGACAGCTGCCCTGGCAGGGTGGAGTCTGGTGTACATAGGTTGGACATTTGTGCGAGTGATCGGCAACAAAGATCTGCTCACTCCAACGGGTGATCTCATGGTCGCCATCCTTAAATTTGCGGAAGGTGTAGTCTTTTTTTACTTCGTCTGCCGGCGTAGCCATAGCGTCAGTCTCCTAATCCACTGGGTGTCGATTGGTTCAAATCGTTATCGTTTATAAAATGGTCGAAATCTAGTCTTTGGTGCCCAGCTGGATGGCGTCGCCCACCACCTGGTGCAAACTGGTAATCATATCCATGGGGAATTGGTACGCCGGCAATGCCTTATTGAACTGGGCCTTGCAGATTGCGCAAATGGCGACCATGGAATTTACATTGTGTTCATCCACCACCTGCTTCAGGGCCTGCATGCGCGGCATCGCGCCCTTGATGCGCAGCTCCAGCAGATCGTCGGTCAACAGGCCGCCGCCGCCACCGCAACAGAAGGTGTTTTCGTGGATGGTTTCGGGCGCCATGTCAAAAAAGTGGTTGGCGGAAGCCTTGATCAATGCGCGCGGCAGAATGAACTGTCCGCCGGGGATGTTACCCATGCGTGAGGCGCGCGCCACATTGCAGGAATCGTGGAAGGTGATGCGCCGATGATCGTTGGCCTCCTTGTCAAGATTCAATGCGCCGCGCTGAATCAGATCGTAGGTAAATTCAACGATGTGCTGTGGTGCAGGATAGCGGGGGTCCAGAAAGTCGAAGGGACCGATCAGGGTATTCCAGAAGCTGTAAGCCACGCGCCAGGCATGGCCACACTCGCCGACGATAATGCGCTTGACGCCGAGCTCTTCGGCGGCATCGCGAATACGCTGGGCAACCTTCTTGAGGTTGTCGCCGCTGCCGATGAACATGGAGAAGTTGGCGGCTTCCGAGGCATATGAGGACAGCGTCCAGCTGATGCCGGCCTGATGGAAGACCTTGCCGTAACCGATGAGCCCGTCAATATGGGGTTCGGCGAAGAAGTCGGCCGACGGCGTGATCAGCAGTACATCGGCGCCTTTAACATCTAACGGATATTTGACGGCGACGCCGGTATCTTCCTCCACTTCCTCTTCCAGGCCTTCCAGCGTATCAAGCAGGGCCGGTTTTGGCAGGCCGAGGTTATTGCCGACGGTCTGCAGCTTGCCGAGGATTTCATTGCAGTATTTCTGGCCTTTGCCCACCGTGTCCATGATGTCGCGTGCGGCCATGGAAATTTCTGCGGTATCTATGCCGTAAGGGCAGAATACGGAGCAGCGGCGGCACTGCGAACACTGATGGAAGTAGCTGTACCATTCGTCCAGTACGCTCTTGTCCATGTCGCGCGCGCCCACCAGTTTGGGAAAATACTTGCCGGACACGGTGTAGTAGCGGCGATAAATGCTGCGCAATAGATCCTGGCGTGCCACCGGCATGTTTTTCGGATCTTTGGTGCCGAGGTAGTAGTGGCATTTGTCGGTGCAGGCGCCGCACTTCACGCAGCTGTCGAGAAAGGTGCGCAGGGCCCGTGAGCCATCCACCAGTTCTCCCAGACGGCTAACGGCTTTTTGTTCCCAGTTATCCACCAGCTCGCCGGGGAAGCCGAGTTTTTCATTGTGGACGGCCTTGGCCACATAGGGGCTACTATGAGCCATCGTGTCCGCCTCATATTTGGGCGTATCGATGATCTCGATATTGTTGAATAGCTCGGGTGTGTCGAAGTCGGCTGCCACGTTTAAACCTCGTTTTTATTCTGCCGTCCAGCCCGCCGTATGGCGAACTTCGCGGGGGTTATCGACCTGGTTACGCGTTGGCATGAAAAACAGCCCTGGTACGTGCAGCAGTTTGCTGATGGGAAATATCACCATCAGGATGATCACCAGACTCAAATGGAGTAACACAAAACCGTCGCTGGGGAGTGGTTGCAGGTCGAAATACAGCAACCCTAACATGTAGGTCTTCAGCGCAACGATATCGGTGTGTGCAAGATACTTGATGCCCAGACCACTGAGTCCGATGGCCACTAGCAGTGCTAACATCAGGTGGTCAGACAGATTGGTAATGTAGCGAACGCGGTCAACCAGAAAACGCCGCGCCCACAATCCGCCCAGGCCAATCAGCATGGCAAAGGCGGCATACTTGCCGAAGGGTTGAATCAGGGTGACAACGGTCCACACGGGTTCCTGGAAATAGCGCAGGTGACGCAGTAGCACCAGGGCCAGGGCGACATGAAACACCCAGCCGAACAACCAGATCCATTTGTTGGACTTGAACAGACTTTGAAAGACCGTGACCTCTTTGGTCATGCGCCAGACCACGCCGGATTTGGTGGTGGGGGCGGGTGTGGTGGGGATCTTGAGTGGCGCAGGTGTGCGCGAATAAACCATTATTTTGCGTGCCAGTCCGCCAATTAGTAGCAGTGCTGCAGCATAAAACAAGATGGCAAAAACCACTGAAAGCGTCATGAGTAAACCTGTGGTTAACAAAAGGGTTTAATTAATGAATCTTGATTGCTAACAAGCTGCAAATAAAAATAAGCGCGCTATCGCGATACAAAACATTGTCGATAACAGACTGATTTTTAGTAACGTGACCTGTTGTGTGGTGGTTCGCTAACCGGGCTGGCAAATAAAACCAGCCCGGTCAGATAGTGCGAACAACTCAGTGCTGCGTAATTACACGCAACCGGTAGGCTTGGGCAGACCGGCAATCTTACATGCCTGCTTGGCAGGGCCGTAAGGGTACAGTTCGTACAGATATTTGCTGTTGCCTTTGTCCTTGCCCAGTTTTTTGCCGATGGCCTTGGTCAACACGCGAACCGCAGGCGCAATCTGGTATTCTTCATAATATTCACGCAGGAAGTTCACCACTTCCCAGTGACTGTCGGTCATTTCAAGACCTTCTGCTGCGGCGATGGCTTTGGCAACATCCATGTCCCATTCGTCACGGTTTTCCAGGTAACCTTCTTCATCGGTCTCGACGGTTTTGCCAGCTACTTCTAGGGCCATGTTAATCTCTCCTTCAGTTTATTTTCAGTTAATTTTGGTTGGATTTGCTTAATGACTAAAATGCTAGAGCCAGGATTGTGTTATGCCGTGTTCTGCAACCAACGTTACAAAACCGCTATAATCAACCACTTTGACGCCATCTATAATGCGGCCTTCATCAATTCCTCGCGCCTTGAGGTCGGGCCCCATGACATAAAAAGAAATATCGCCCATTGCATCGGATACCATTGCCGACTTTTGTGTGCCTTTCATGGCACCGTAAACGCCATCTTCGATCATGAGGACGGCGTTGCCTTTCGTCGCGTGTCTGATCGCTGATTCCAGCGCATTGCGATCGAGAGGCGATTTGTTTACCGTGTGTAGCTGTGACATGTATCTCTTCCTTCTTTAAGCTCGTTTAAGCTCGCGTTCAATCTCGAATTAGAAGCTCAGTATGACGTCGGACTGTTCCATGATTTTGGCCAGCTCGGCTGCGGATACCACTTTGATGGAATCCTTTTCGGCATAATCGTCATCTTCGTCTTCATAGGTCAGAGCTTGCAGGTCGTCGAGGCTTAGACCGCGCGCATCCAGGGACTCTTGCTCCACATAGATTTTGTTGACGTCGTAATCGCCCAGTGCCCGGTAGGTGGGTGAAAAGTTCTTCATGCCTACCTCGTCGGTAGCCTGGCCTTTGGTGAGCTGATAGACGCCATCGTCCAAAAAGGCGAGGGCGACATCCTGTTCAAAGGCGGCGCCGATCAGCACCACTTCCAGTGATTCCAGCGCGTAAATGGTTCCATAGGGAGCCTTACGATTGACGTATAAAAATTTTTTCGTTTCAGACATTGCTTACTTCCCCTAGTCGCCAAAGGTGACCAAACGGTCACTCTGGATGCCGGCTTCGATTAACTGGCCCAGGCCGGAAATGCGAAAACCCGGTGCGATGTTGTCGGCATCTTTGCCATTGCGCTTGGCCTCGTCGGCATCTGCGATACCGCGACGCTGGGCGGCGGCAACGCATAACACCAGATCCAGATTGTGCGCTGCGGCCAGTTCCGACCAGCGGTTGATCACATTACGATCATCCGTTGGCGGCGTCGACAGGCGAGTGCCGTTGTTGACGCCATCGTGGTAGAAAAAGACACGAAAACATTCGTGTCCATTCTCCAGAGCCGCTTTGGTGAAGTTATAGGCCGTGTCCGACGCCTGATGCGTGTACGGGCCTTCGCTGATCATTACAGAAAATTTCATAGTTTACGCTTAGCCTCTTGTAGACGTTAGAAACGGATATGCGTCGAGGCATTGAGCGTTTTACGGGCACCGGTCCAGTTGTCGATATGGAACTTGGTGAACGGCAGCTGGGTCAGCTCGAAGAAGCGCGGCCAGCCGATGCGTTCGATCCAGTCACCAATACGTTCCCAGTCTTTGGCATCATTCTTATAGGTATGAAGAATGTTTTTTACGACTGCGGTCACTTCAGGCCAACGGGGTGCATTGTTGGGGATGCCGGCAGCGACCAGTTTGTGGAACATCGGTTTGCTACGGGCATTGGAGTGTTTACCGCCCACCCAGATGGCCAGCTTGGAATGTTCCGGGTCATTGATCTGCATCGGCGGGCAGGGTGGGAAGCAGGCGCCGCAACAGATGCACTTCTTCTCGTCCACTTCCAGTGAAGGTTTGCCGTTGACCATGGCAGGGCGGATCGCCGCAACCGGGCATCGCGCCACCACCGTCGGACGTTCGCAGACGTTGGCGACCAGGTCATGGTTAATCTTGGGTGGCTTGGTGTGCTGCACGTTGATGGCGATATCGCCCTGGCCGCCGCAGTTAATCTGGCAGCAGGAAGTGGTCATGTGCACGCGGTTAGGCATGCTTTCCGTCTTGAACTCCTCGTACAGCTCATCCATCAGTGCCTTAACCACGCCGGAGGCATCGGTGCCGGGGATGTCGCAGTGCAACCAGCCCTGGGTGTGGGAGATCATGGTCACGGAGGGACCGGTTCCGCCCACCGGATAACCGGCGTCTTCAAAGGCGTCGATCAGGGGCTGTACCTTGGCTTCGTCGGTGACGGTCACTTCCATGTTGGAGCGGATCGTGAAACGGACATAACCGTCGGCCAGCCTGTCGATGATGTCACACAGCAGGTTGATCTCGTACGGGCCTAATTGGCGCTGGGTGCCCACGCGCACGGTCCAGACTTCATCACCCGTTTTAGAGACATGATGCAGTACGCCAGGGCGTGGGCGGTCATGATAGGCCCAGTTGCCGTAGTTTTTGATATAGGCCGGGTGCATGTACTGGAAGGGATCCGGTACACCACTCTCGATGGGAAAGCGTGGTTTTGCGCTCATCTGTTATCTCCAATCAAATAATTTGTTGATGCGTTGTTTAGCGTGCAAGTACAGTCTGCTCAGGCGAGCCCAGGGGTTAGCCTGCCTGCCGCTCTTTCCACTTCTCGGCTTCTTCGTCCCAGGTATCCATGCGCACATAGCTGCTCTGACGTGCCTCGGAGATCATGTTGGGATCGACATCGACATTGATGCCTTCGAGGAAGTTGACCAGCCCGATGCGGTCGATGGTTTCGCCCACGCGCTCGTGCTCCAGGGCGTTTTCTGCCCAGAAATCAATGATTTCCTCGGTAAGCTCAACCAGGCTTTCGTAATCCTCTTCGGTTTCCAGCTTCTTGAAGGGGATCAGCACGGTACCCATGGTGTCGCCGATCTTGAGGGTGCGTTTGCCGCCCAGCAGGATGGTGACGCCGTGGTCGTCGCCGGGTGACAGGGCGCGGGTCATGACGTTGATGCAGTGCATGCAACGCACGCAGTTGCGGTTGTCCACGGCCAGGGTGTCGTCGTCATTCAGTGACAGGGCGCTGGTAGGACACATATTCACTACGCTGTCGATGACGTATTTGCGGCCTTTGGCAGCAACAAATTTCTTCACTTCGTCCTGATCGACTTTCATGTCATCGCGCCAGGTACCGATCACGGCAAAGTCGGAACGCTGGATGGAGTTCATGCAGTCATTCGGGCAACCGGACACTTTGAATTTGAATTTGTAGGGCAGGGCGGGGCGATGCATGTCGTCAAGGAAGTTGTTCACCAGCATCCGGTGAATCTTCTGTTCATTGGCGCAGGACTGTTCGCAACGGGCTGCACCGACGCAGGACATGCCGGTACGGACGCAAGGGCCGGCGCCGCCGAGATCCCAACCGTAGTCATTGATTTCATCAAAGAAGGGTTGGACATTGTCAGAAGTTGTACCGATGAACATGATGTTGCCGGTCTGGCCGTGGAAGGCGATGAGGCCCGAGCCGTACTTGTTCCAGGAGTTGGACAGCTGACGCAGCATGGTGGTGCTGTAGTGGTTACCGGCGGGTGGCTGCACGCGCACGGTGTGGAATTCCTTGGATTCGGGGAACATGGGCTTGCCATTTTCGCCCATCAGCTCGGTGAAGCGGGGAATGATACCGCCGCCGTAACCCAGTACGGACACGGTACCGCCTTTCCAGTAACCGAGACGGGTATTGTAAGAGTGTTCGAGCTGACCCAGCAGGTCGACCATCATGTTGCCGTGAGTCTCTGCCATGGCCAGACGCTTGAGGCCGGTGACGAAGCTTGGCCACGGGCCGGATTCCAGCGTGTCGATCATGGGGGTGTCATGGAAAGGTTTGGTCGACTTTTTCTCCTTGGGGAGATAAGTGCTGTGTACTTCAGGATTCTTCGGTGTTTGCTCGGCCATGGCCCAGTTCTCCTCGTTTGAATTCAAACTCGTTCGACATTTTGCGTACCGATCAGGGTGACGCACCGCCTGTTACTTTCTTCACTCTACCCGCTGGTCGGCATGGAGAGCGCCTTACAATGATTCGTTTCGTAGCAATGAAGTGTATGAGACAGACGCCAAGGTGCAAATTGACCAGAAGGGGAAGGGACTTTGCGTAGCGGCTATCCCTTTGGTGATACTGCCCCTGTTGGAGCTGGACGCGGGACCCCTCGGCCTGCTAGATCCGTCCGGTATGCATGGCCAATTCGGGCCCGCAACGCGATGTCCCGGGATATTATCCCTCGCCTGTCTGTCTATAACTGCCTGTCTATAGCTATCTGTCTATAGTTGCAGAATGATGGCCCATGCTCGTTGATGTTGCCTTTCGGCATTCATCTCGAACGGTATATGCAACCACCCATCAGGATACTGTAGACTATTTCTCTAAATATTAACAGACGCTAATATGATTATATGGTAATTTTAAGATGTGGTCCGTTGTAGGTTATAAGCCCGTCAGGCGATGTGATGTCGGCGCCCTGGCGACGATGCTTTAATGGATCACACTACATATGTCATATGTTGAAAAATATGTCGAAAACAGGCTGCAATAAAATGGTCGATAAGCTGAATCCCGTCATGGATGGAAATCCCTTTGCGTTGGGCGACGAACGCGCCTATGCCGCGTGGCGTGAGCAGAAATTGTCGTCTTATCCACACGACCTGGAGCAGCTGGTGGTGGAGGTGGCCGATCCGTTTGACTTGACCGACGCCGAGCGCAGTGCCCTGCGCCGGAGCTGTGCCCGCGCCAATATGGCGGTTTATGTGAGCAAAGGGCCTCGCGATGAGCGGATATCGGACAGCTCGGCGGTGGCCCGCATGGGGCGGCAATTTGGCCTGTCGCGTCTGGACCAGAATCTCTACGCCGAGGATGACGGCATCTCTGCCCTGCAGGTCTCCGCCCAGCCACGCCAGCATGAATATATTCCTTATAGTAATCGCGCCATTAGCTGGCATACCGACGGTTACTATAATCCGCCATCGCGCACCATTCACGCCATGGTCTTGCACTGTGCCCGCCCGGCAGCACGGGGTGGCGAGAATGCCCTGATGGATCATGAGATGTTGTATCTGCAGCTGCGTGATGAAAACCCGAACCATGTTGCGGCCTTGATGCAGGAGGACGTGATGACCATTCCTGCCAATATCGAGGCCGGCACCGAAATTCGTCCTGCCCAATCCGGGCCGGTATTTTCAGTGGATCCCCACAGCGGCCATTTGCACATGCGGTACACTGCACGCACCCGGTCCATAGTGTGGAAAGCCGATGCCGATACACAGGCGGCGGTAAAATGTGTCGAGCGGCTGTTGACGGAGCAATCGCCATATTGTTTTAAAAGGCGTCTCGCCGCCGGTGAAGGCATTATCAGTAACAATGTCCTGCATACCCGCAGCGCCTTTGAGAATGATGCGGATGCTGAAGCGGGGCGATTGATGTATCGCGCCCGTTATTATGATCGAGTGTTGTGACCGAATGCTATGATCACGTGGTATAACCGGATGTAGTAGGCGAACCGCCGGATCAGCTTTAAATGGTACCTTTATTTGCATCGACAACATCAACATTGGGAATCACGATGATTTATCTGAGTGAATTATTGATCCAGAATCCACACTACGAATCGTTTGAACAGTTGCTGCAGCTGATTGACGAGAAGGCCAAGCAGGGCGAGATCCATCTCAAGATCGATATCAAGCCCAGCTATCCCGATACGCCCGGCAACTGGGAAGACAAGGTAGAAGGCGCCTTTGCCGGCGTGCATTCTGTGATGGGTGCCTATAAAGGCTGTACCGAAGAAGACTAGGGGGATGCCCTGCATCCTCGAATGTGCATTGAGTCGGCAGGCCGTGATCGCCGCGCGGGCCTGAGTGAGCGAGAAATATTATGAAATATCTGGATGACAATATGGGCATGCGGGATGCGGACAGTGGTGATGAGGCCGCTGTCTCGATTCCTCAATTAGAACATGATCTGGCGACTGCGCGTCAGGAGCTGATGGAGCTGCCGGCAGGCTATCAGCCGGTACAGCGTGCCGCGGTATTGCTGCGTATCGCCGAAATTCTGGTGGAGCTGGCGCGGCGTGAAGAGGCCTTTGATACCGCGCGCGAAGCCTTTGATGTGTTTGTTGCCGGGCAGGACTGGGAATCCGCCGCCGCTGCCTGCAATGTCATGTTTCTGGCCGATCAACCCTATTCACTGGCGGCCCTGGGGCAGGGCGTCTGGCTGGCGGTGACCTTCCCCATTGATGTCGAATTGTCGGTTGCCCTATTGCAACACATTATTGATGAAACGCCGACGGATTCCGATGGCGCGGCGGTGGCCGCGATTGTTGCACGCTATCTGGTTGATCTGAGATCGGAAGGCAAACAACGCGACAATTTACTGTTATTCACCAACCATATGCTGGCAACCGTCGCGCGGCGTCACAGTGAGGTGGAAAAGCAGGAGCAATTTGATTACTGGCTGGACAAGCTGGAACTCAAGGAGCCGGAAAAATTTCTGCCACGATTGCGTAATGTCGTGGATGTACTGGTGCAGGATGACTGGTGGGTGGATCGTGATGCGATCTGGGCATCATTGCCTGACCAGTAAAACCCAATGAAATCTATTAAAGGTTAGACATGTACTGGCAAGACGACGAACAGCCGCAAACAGTCAACACGGATAATGCCGTGGTGGATCTGGTGTTCGGCCTGAACTGCCGCAGCCTGCCGGTAGACCATGTTTATGCATTGTCCCAGGCCGTGCAGGCAAGCCTGCCCTGGCTGGTGGATGAGCCCGAGGCCGGTTTGCATGCCATTAATGTTGCCACCTCTGGTAACGGCTGGATCAGGCCCGAAGACCCCAATGCCCTGCTGCATCTGTCGAAACGTACGCGCCTGGAACTGCGTGTGCCCGCACATCGCGTCAGTGATGCCAAGATCTTGGAAGGCGCCGTGCTGGATGTGGCGGGCAATACCCTGGAAGTAAAGTCCGCCACCGAGCGCCCATTGGTGACCCTCACCACCCTGTTTTCTCGCGCGATTGCCACCGATCAGGACATGGCGGTAGAGGAACAGGTGCTGGACTGGGTCTATGCGCAGCTGCAGGCGCTGGATATCAAACCGCGTAAAATGATGTGCGGTACAGAACACTTTATTGGTACGCCCGATGCCCGTATTCGCACCCGCAGCCTGATGATTGCGGGACTGGAAGTGGACGAATCCCTGCGCTTGCAGCAGAAGGGCATAGGCCCCTATCGGCATCTGGGCTGCGGGCTCTTTATTCCGCATAAAGGCATTGATGATCTACGCAAGCAAAATGATTAATTCCTGGTTTTTTTAACCCTGGTTTTTTAACCTCTGATCTTTAACCCCGGATTTATTGACACCCACTAACTTTCAACAATTGACCAATAAAGGAGAGCAAAGAGCATGGCTATTGAGATTGACGGTAAGAGCATTGAAACGACTCCCGGCGGCTACCTCATCAATCATGAAGACTGGAGCAAGGCCCTGGCGGAGCATGTTGCCAGAGAAGAGGGCGTTGAACTCACGGATAAACACTGGGACCTGATTGAGTATTTGCGGGACGAATACATCAATAACGCCGGTAACCAGCCCAATACCCGTGCTATCGTCAAGGCGATGTCCGAGAAATGGAACGAAAAGATTGGGCAGAAAGATATTTACGAACTGTTTCCCAAGGATCCGAGCAAGCAGGGTGGACGTATTGCCGGCCTGCCGGAATCGCGTCGCAAGGGTGGCTATTGATTGTTAGCCTGCTCGCGTAAAAAAGGCCCGTCATCGACAGATGCCGGGCCTTTTTTATTGGCGATACTTAACAGACTCCTACACCTCGCTCCACATCCGCAACAAGTTCACGTAGGAGTGGTCGACCTGTTGGGTTTCCAGTGCATCGGGATCGCGGCCCAACAGGGTGTTGCGGGCCTGATCCAGCTCATACAGCAATTCACGTTGGGCGGGGTCGCGCACCATGCTCTGTAGCCACACGATCGCCGCCAGGCGCTCACCGCGAGTAATCTCCGCCACCCGGTGAACACTCGCTGAAGGATAGATCACCGCAGACCCTGCCGGCAGTTTCACGGCCTTTTCGCCATACGAGGTACTGATGATCAACTCCCCCCCGTCGTAGTCCTCGGGCTCATTGAGAAACACGGTGACGGAGACATCGGTGCGAAACTTCTCCGCGCCGCCCCCCATGATCGGATCGTCCACATGATTACCGTAGCGCATACCCTGGGTGTAACGCGCAAACACCGGCTGGGCCACCCGATAGGGCAGGGCGGCGCTACGAAAATCGGCATTCTCCGCCAGACTGCCCATCAGCAGATGATCGAGATACTCCGCCTGCTGTGTGCCCTGTTTCATTTCCTGGTTGTTCTTGACGCGGCTCGCGGCCAGGCCGGCGCTGTGCTTGCCATCGATAAAACTGACCTTGGCCAGCATCGCCTGGATATTGCTGAGTTTGCCGGCATCGAGGATATTGTCGAGTTGGAGTAGCATGTGATCCTTCCGCAGGTGCTGGCCGTGGGTGGCCGGAATCGTGAGTCCGGTTTGTAAGGCCCGGGGTGATCGATATAGGCCCATTCAGAGCAGGGTTTTCGCCTTGGCCTTGGATGAAAGCCTTATATTTTATCTTATTGATTTTATTCAACCTGGATCTGTGGTTTAAACGTGGATGCATGGTGCAAGATATTGATTCCACAGGGGTTTCAAAAAATATTAGCTTCACCCTTAGGTTAAGCGGGCATTTTTTGATCCGCTGTGGACCAAATCGCCAGGAGCGATTTGGCGCGTAAGCCCCGTAGGGGTGAACCACATGGATGTGGTGAACAATCAAGAGTTTGTGCCAGGCGCCGCGGTTAAGCCACGGATTCAGGTTAAAGTTAACAAACTTGTTCGGTAGCGGGCCGATTTCGAGGCTAAAATGCCGGTATAGCTGCGAGTAGAAAGTATGAATTTGTCGCCGCGTCGGGTCAAATCAATGCCCTGGACTGGGGGCCTGAATCAATTAGCGTGTCGTTTTTCACATTCGTCCTCTATAGGTAGAATGTATAGGTGGAATGGAGTGAGAAAAACGGATTGCAAAATCGTTTCGATAGGGTACCATAAGCATAATCTAATTTACTGTAATTCAAACGACGAACGACCGGGAGAAGAATCGAATGAACCAAGACTATTACGCCGCCATTGATAAAATGGAAAAAGCCAGCGTTTCCCGTGAATATATTGTTGGTTGGGCCAGTGGTTATCTGCAAAATCCAAAAGTGGAAGAGCAGCGTGTGAATGACGCCTACGAAGCCGGTTATGCCGATGGCGAAGACAAGAACAGTGACAATTTTTCGGAATGGGTAAATAAATAAGCCGCACCGTTTCAACTGTCGAAAAGTTGTCGAAAAAAAGGGCCACTCAATCTGAGTGGCCTTTTTTTTGAGCGGAAATTTTGGTATCGACCTGGGCGCAGCTAGCTGTTTTCGTCCGCCAGCTTGTACCAGCGTCGGGCCTCGAGCTCATCCTTTTCCACCCCCTGACCATTTTCGTACATCATGCCCAGGGTCATCTGCGCGCCGGGAAGCCCCTGCTCTGCCGCACGGCGAAACCACTGCACCGCCATAGCCTCATCCTTTTCGACCCCTTCCCCGTACAGGTACATCACCCCCATGCCATGCTGTGCGTAGGCGTGATTCTGCTCGGCGGCGGCGCGCATCCAGCGGATGGCGGCCTCGGTATTCTTGACGCGGCCCAGGCCGTTTTGCAGCATCATGCCCATGCGATATTGCGCCTCCGCGACGCCCTGGTCTGCGAGGGTGGAAAGCAGGCGCATTGCGCTGGTGAAATCTTTGGCTTCGAAGGCGGCGATACCGCTTTGTAACTCCAGGTCTGTATCGTTCATGGATGTACTCATTGGTGTGTGGTGGGTTGCGGGGTGTAGTGGTTTTGGGATTACGGCGGGTAAAGAGCCTGTTAAGGATTCGTCAGCAACAGCGCCTCAATGTCCGCGGCCAGCGAAGTCCGGTGTGTATCGTGCAGGGCAAGGATCTGCCGGGCCAATGATAGCCAGCGCTGGGGACCATGCTGGCCGAGCCGTTTGAGGGGTTCGAGGTTACCAGACTCGGCCCATGCCTGATAGGCCAGTACGGCCTGTGGAAACAGTTCCCGGCGCATGCCCGTAAAATTGGCGAAATAGTAATGCAGGGAGGCCGCGTTTTCGGTCTCCAGCAGGCGGGGCAGGGTGGTGAGGCTGTCGGCCAGATGATCGCGCACCGCGCGGGCGATCAGTTCCGCCTGTGAACGTGGCAGCTCACTGAGCAGGGCCTGCCATTGCGGCCCCAGCAGTCGCTGTGCCTGGGCCTCGCCAGTCTCATGAAGGAAGACGGATTCCAGCTCGTTTTCGGTAATCCGGTCCAGTATCGATTCCATCGCCTCACTGTGCGCGCCGGGAGAGAACTCGCCCGCCGTTTTGATGATCGCATCGAGCTGGCCTTGCGGGGCATAACACGCCAGGGTGCGGGCGACGGGTGACTCCGCCGGCCTTTTCAACAGCCATTCCTCTATGCGCTCCCAGATCGCGCGTCGCAAACACTGTTTGCGGATAAAGACGGTGTTGTCCTGAAACATGGCCGGGGGCGCGACCAGGTCGCGGGCATATTCCTCCGAGGATACCAGCAGGGTGATGCCGTGTTGCGTTTCCTTTTTCTCCAGTTTGCCCAGGAAAAAATAGGGTTTATGAAACACCCCGATGCCGCCACTGTAGACATAGCCCAGCGGATTCAGGCGTTGATTGATGGCCGCGGACTCGAAGGGCCCGAATGACTCGTCGCCAATGGTGATCGCCGAGAGCGGCAGGGAGTCCAGTGCATCCCACTCATGTTCGCGTTGGGTCAGCCAGATACCCACGGCCTCTTTGGGTAGCGATTGGGACTGGGGGATCGCCTTCTCCCAGCGATAGTACTCGCGCATCTTCAGCAGGAAGACACACAGGGTGTAATGCCCGGCGTACTGGGCATCGGAGATATGGCAGTTTTTTTGAACCGACTCAGTGAGTGCTTTTAAATCGAGCATGGGTGACCTCAACTTACACCTGAATCCGTGGCTTAACCGCGGCGCCTGGCACAAGCTCTTGATTGCACAGCGGATCAAAAAATGCCCGCTTAACCTAAGGGTGAAGCTAAGATTTTTTGATCCCCTGTGAAACCAATATCTTGCACCCTGCATCCACGTTTAAACCACGGACTCAGGTTACAGTCTAGCGAGCCTGAGGGTGACTGCAAACCACCAAATTATAGGGCTTTTTGCCACCTCCGGCAGGTTGGGATGAGCGCCGCAGACACCATGAGAGGGCCGATAAACTACCTTATCTGCGCCCGCGGATTTACAATAGCCGCAGTGATCCATTAACCGGGGAAAGATATGGCAGTAAGACTCAAGACACGTTGGCATCGTTCCAAACGCTCGGCGCGCAATCGTGAAGGTTCTGCCCGGGAAAAGACGCAGGCGAACCTGTGCAGCGTGGTGGCCATCAATATCTGGAAGCTGGCCAAGGAGGCTTTCACGCGCATGGAAAAGCAGAACTTCCGTTTTCGCGAAGACACCCAGGCCATTGATGTGA
The DNA here is from genome assembly GCA_032250735.1 of Gammaproteobacteria bacterium. Lineage (NCBI taxonomy): Bacteria > Pseudomonadati > Pseudomonadota > Gammaproteobacteria > Gammaproteobacteria bacterium. The sequence goes on along the minus strand of JAVVEP010000013.1, from coordinate 4,414 downwards.
TCGCCGAGTTCTGTATCTTTATGCTGCACATCACCGACCGGATGATCTACGGCGAGGTGCCCGAGGAGGACCGCGCCGTGCTCATCAATGGTATCGCCAACGAAATTGCCACCACCATCGAGACCAACCAGCTTGAGCTGCTGGGGCCGGGTGATTACCGCGCGGCATTTATTGCCCGGCTCAACGACCGTCTGGCGAGTTATGCCGAATGCGGATTTGATGACGACGGCCCCGGCTACGATTTCCTGCGCTATCTGGCAAAAAATGTAGCCGAGATCATGGCGATCAGTGACGACAAGTGGGTGCTGGAACAGGTGATGGATATTGAGGCACCGGAACTGGTCGAGCGCATCCGTCCCGTGGTGCGGGATGTGTTTTCGATAAAGCCGGCCTGAGCCAAAGCATAGCCAGCGCGCCTGAGTAAAGGGCATAAAAAAGCCCCGCAGCCTGAATAGGGATGCGGGGCTTTTTATTAACGGCTGTTTATTGTGCTGTATTGACTACGCCTCAGAAGGCAAGCCAGGACCGCTTGGTCGTCGCTCTCTGTCGTCGCTTTTAGTCGTCACTACCACCGAAGGCGCTCAGCAGATGTAGCAGACTGGTAAACAGGTTGTAGATGCTCACATACAGCGTCACCGTCGCCATGATGTAATTGGTCTCGCCGCCGTGAATCATCGAGCTGGTTTGATACAGGATCAGGGCGCTCATCAGCATCACGAACATGGCGGACACGGCCAGCGACAGCATCGGCATCTGAAAGATCACCGCGCCCAGACCGGCCAGGAAGGCCACCAGGATACCGGCCATCAGGAAACCACCCATGAAGCTGAAGTTCTTGCGGGTAGTCAGCGCATAGCCGGAAAGACCCAGGAAGATCGCACCGGTACCGCCCAGCGCCGTCATCACCGTCTGCGTGCCGTTAGGCATGTTCAGGTAGTGGCCAATGATAGGGCCGAGTGTCAGCCCCATAAAGCCGGTCAGGGCAAACACAAAGCCCAGACCCAGGGCGCTGTTGCTGAATTTCTGGGTCAGGAACAACAGACCGAAATAGCCGACCAGGGTAATGATCAGGCCGGGGTGCGGCAGATTCAGGGCCACCGATGCACCCGCCGTCACGACGCTGAACAGCAGGGTCATCGACAGCAGCATGTAGGTATTTCGGATCAGCTTGTTGGTCGCCAACGCCGAGGACGAGGCGCCGGAGATAACAGTAGGATTCGGATTCATCAGGGGTAAACCTCCACGGTTTGTAGGTGCTAATGTATTGTTATTCAGTCCAATTTGACCAGTGCGGGAGTATAAGTTCCGTCTATATGCGGGTCAAACCCGCTGCATTGCTCTGGCAATAGCCGGGTCGATTCAGTATGATTGCCGGCCTTGCCTGAACTGGGGGCGGATACGTCGATTTCAAGTGGCCGCCCGTCTCAATCAGCGCCGGCAAGGTCACAATGCATCAAACCGGAGAGCTGGCTGAGCGGCCGAAAGCGGCGGTCTTGAAAACCGTTGAGGGGCAACCCTCCGGGGGTTCGAATCCCTCGCTCTCCGCCACATAAAAATGGCCCCGCCTGTCGGGGCCTTTTTTATGCGGCGAAGGGCGGGATCTGGATTTGAACCCGGGTTCAACCGTTTGTCAGGAAAGACAAACGGGACAGCCGCAGGTGGCCGCGTACGATTATATTCTCAATATGATTTCACCTGGCTGGCGCTCAATGCTTACCGACCCGGATTCAATACGATAGGAGAGAAAGCATGCGGGCCTTGGGTTTGATAATACTCGTGCGTTAAAGATGGCATAAACAGTACCCTCACAGCGGGCTGATCGACTGATGAGGCCGGGATGCCCGTCATGTTTAATGCGTGCGCCGATCTGGTGGGTATAGTGGTAATGCTCCGGGTCTATGAGTGAAGGGAAGGCGTCGAGCCTGGGCAGGAAGTTAAGTAAGCCTGCATCAATTCTCACGTTATAAACTTTGCGCTCGCTGATTACGCCTTCAACATCTTCCCAGCCAGCATCTTCAAGTAAGCCTTTGCGCCAGTGGTGTACTGTTTCATAAATACTGGTTTGCAGTGAATCAGTTCCGTACCACACCCCATAGGTACCATCGGAGTATCGTGTCTTCGTCCAGGTGTCGAAGGGATACTTAATCGCTTCATGGTAGGTCGCTTCCTCGAAGGGGCGATCGATGATCGGCTGGTGTGAAGTATGTGTGTGCGGTTTTGCGCCGACTTCTACAGCGGTTGCTAAATCGGCAGTTTCGGGCGTATCGGTAATGTCATCAAACAGGTTTTCTGACACGCGCATGGAGACAATGTTGCGGAAGGTATCATCATGAAAATCCGTGATGGTAATGCCGTCAAAAAGCGTGTCCATTATTGTCCGCGTGCTTTATCAAGATAAGCACGTACCATGTATAAACCAGCGAAACCGTAGTCGGTAATCACATCGGTTGGTGTTTTTCCATCGAAGGCCTTATTGGGCTGCTTCATCCAGGCATAGGCCAATTCGCGATTGTGGGGAAACAGTAAGCGTAAGGATTTGTGGATACCCAGGAGGATGCCGACTCGCTCCAATAAATCCTGGCTGTTGGCCAGGGGCTTTCCGGCCCGGTAGTTAACCAGTGCGGCGCGGTTGCGTGGTGATAAGCCTAATAAGGCCAGCTGATCCCTTGCTGGGAGTTCCCAGTGGGCAAACAGCCTCATGATCATTTTGGCTAATTCAGTGCGATCCTGTTCTGAACGCTCTGTTGTTCTCTGTTTTTGAGCATGTTGAGTAGCGAGCATGGTACACCTCGTTGAAGAACAAGCTGTTACAAAAAGTAACAAGGTTGTTTTTAATATAGCAAAGGCTGTTGTAATTGCAACGCATTGGAGGGGGTATGAAGTGGTCCCTGCGGTTCAAATGTTGCGCAACTTTGGGGAAGATTTGGGATATTCCGGGTGTTTATTCGTCAATGTTACCGGATCCTGTGGAATGAAGAATTCCAGAGATTTCAGGGTTCCTGTAAATGGTTATATAAATAAATGTGATAGAGGATGGCTTGAGCCCGCTTTAGGCGGCCCCGCCGGGGTGGGCGCCAGGGATGGCGCGCATCAATCCCTCGTTCTGCGCCACATTTTTCAATCACTTTCCATCAATTAACATCGCTTTCAGTCCCGTTTAAACTGTAGTGGTCCAGTAATTTTGGCCACAGCGTTGTAGTCATTCCGTATCCTATTGATAGCTTGACAATGCCTATCTTGTTAGTCAGGATTGTCCTTTGTTTGAGGACGGAGGACGTACGGAGTTGATTAATTATGAAAAGTCAAGATATTTTCATATTGCTTAAATTGGTTAGTTTGGATCAGCAGTCCAAGGAATACCTGGACAGTGGAATGGTTCAGCCTGCGAAGGGTTATGTTTATGACTGGGAGGGCTGGGAGTTGGATGAAAATTTTCTTGCTCAAGGATATGAGCAATTGCTTTCAGAAGCTTATTCTAATCGTGGTCTTGCAGCCTCAACCGGGGTAAGTAAATCTGAAGTGAATGCCTCATTGAAACGAAGTATTTCTGTGGGGATGGCCAAGCTGGACAGAAAAAGCGGATTTCCTAAGGCCAATGTTGGTGCGCTTTTAGAGTTTATCGCACATGGAATTAAGTATGTGTACCCAGCTAGACCTTCGGCAATAGTCAGGGGTATCCCGACCTCGATTGCAGCTCCGGTTCTTGAGGGTAAATTGATGACGGCAGGGGAGTACATTTATGTGTGGCCTGATGCTATAGGGAAAGAAAAGGGACAAGCCGTTGAGCCATTGTATAAGACTGTGCCTATGGCAGTTAAACAAGATCCTCGCCTTTATGGGTTCCTTGCATTGGTTGATGCTATTCGCCTAGGTGGAGGTCGTGAAAGCGCTTTTGCTGTTGAAGATTTGGAAAAGAGATTACGGGAATGAATGCTTACAATCAGGCGCAAGGAATGTTAGTGCTGGTGGCAAAGGCGCTTGGTGATGATTTGCTACAGGAGGTTGCCTTTTTAGGAGGTTGCACAACGGGACTTTTGTTAACGGATGAGGTTACTAAAGAAGCCGTTCGTTATACTGACGATGTGGATTTAATTACCCATGTAATCGGTTATCCAGCATGGATTCATTTTCAAAAGAGACTTAGAGCTCGCGGTTTTAAAGAATCAATGGAAGACGATATTAACTGCCGTATGCGTCTTGATGGCTTAATTGTAGATTTTATGCCTGATGATGAAGAAATCCTTGGTTACAGTAATCGTTGGTATAGAAAAGCATTAGAAGCGGCAGAAAAATATGAGTTACAGAAAGATTTAACGATTCAACTGGTCACGCCGGTATTTTTCGTAGCAACAAAATTAGGGCTCTTCAGCAGAATTAGTGGGTAAAAACCACCGGGAATTTTGAAACAGGAAGG